>NZ_JBBEOI010000025.1 GCF_037860755.1 Aquipuribacter hungaricus
ACGTCGTCGTGGACGCCACCGACCTCGACGCCCCCGTCATCGCTTCTCACCGGTAGCCGACCGCTCACCGGTGACGAACCGCGGCTGTGGCCGGCCTGCCCTCCGGCGTGCCTCGGCGTGCCGCAAGGGATCGGCTAGTGGGACGGGTTGGGTCATCTGCTCGCGGGGTTGGTCCGTCCGCCGCTCGGTGGTCGTCAGCACCTCGTTCACTGCCAGATGAGCTCGTCGTCTGGTGAGACGTACGGTGGCCCGACGATCCCGGTGATGATGAAGCCGGTGCTCGCGTCGATGACCGAGGTCCGCGATTCCCCGTAGGTCGGTGTCGTGCTGCGGTGGTTGTCGGGCATGGGGGTCTCGGCCATCAAGGTCGCGACCCAGACGAGCCGTCCGGGTGGCACCTGGCCCGAGCCGCCGGTTGCAGCATCGACTTCGCCCATGGTGGTGAGGACCGCGTGGACTGGTGCTTCCGCCGCCACGGCGGGATCGACCGAGCCGGCACCTGCACCACGCGCGATCTCGACGGCCCCGGCACGACCGATCGCGTCCCCGACATCGGTGGCCGGGTCACCGGGCGGGTACCCGGCGGGGTCAGGCTCGCTGTAGATGTCGGAGAACGGCAGCCACCTCAGGACGACGCTGTCCACGTTCAGCCCGATCGCCTCCGCCGCTGCCTCCGCAGGCTCGGCGACGTCGCGCTGGAAAGCGATCACAGCTTCGTCCGTGGTGGCGGGGTCGGTGACGTCGGGACCCGGGACCGCCTGCAGGACGAGGGTGGGCAGGCTGGCCGGGTCTGCCAGTGCCACCGTGCACGGCTCGGGGCAGTAGCTGCCGGGGTTGGGCACGACCTGGGCGTCGGGGTAGCCGCCCGACAGGGCTGTGCGGAGAGCGGCGTGCGCGGCTTCGCGTTCCTGCTCCCGGGTCGGCCGGTCGACGGACACCGTCAGGTACCAGCCGTCCCGCGGGATCGTCGCCGGCTCACGGGCCGCGGCCGGGGCGGTCCTCGGTGACTCAGCCGTCGTCGGGGAGGGGTCGACGCTCGGTGCCGTCGAGGCAGGCCCTGCCACCCCGGAGGCATCTTCGGTGCCGGGGAGACCCGTGGCGATGCCGGTCGCGACCGCGATGACCATGGCTGTGGCCGCGGCAGAGGCGACGGCACGGCGACGACGTCGCCCGGCTTGGGCTGCGTGCATCACGCGGTCGGGGTCGAGGTGGTGGGGCGGTTCGGGCACCGTGGTGCGCAGCACGTCGCGGAGGTCCTCGGCTGGGTGGTGGTTCATGTCGTGCTCCCTTGCATCTGCAGCTCGGGCAGGCCGGGGTGGCGGCGCAGTGCCGTCAGCGCCTTCGAGGTCTGGCTCTTCACGGTGCCGACGGAGCATCCGAGCGCGGCCGCGGTGTCGGCCTCGGTGGCGTCGTCGAAGTAGCGCAGGACGATCACCGCGCGCTGGCGCGGCGGCAGCGCCTGCACCGCGGCCACCAGCACCCACCGCACCTCCAGCGAACGCTCGTCCTGGGACTGGCGCAGCTGGTCGCGCCCCGGCTCGGGCAGGAGGGCCGTGGGGCGCTCTCCGCGCCAGCGCCGGGACCGCCAGTCGTGGGACGTGCTGACCAGGACCCGACGGACGTAGGCGTGGGCGACCCGGTCCTCGTCGACGTCGTGGTCCAGGCGGTCCCAGCGCAGCCACGCCTTCGCCAGCGCGGTCTGCACCAGGTCCTCAGCCGCGTCCCAGTCCCCGCACAGCAGCCACGCGACACGCAGCAGCTCGCGCTGCCGCCGCAGCACGTACTGCCGGAAACCGGCCGCTCCGTCCATGTGCCCTCCCACTGGTCGGCACTAAGACGGCCTGGACCCCGTGAAAGGTTGCCTCGGACGCACAAGTGCGTCCGACCGAGGCCACAGCAGCAGTTGAGGATCGCCACCTGACCGAGGCAGTGCTTCCGTGGGGACCTAGGTCCAAGCCACGCCAGCCCGCCAGCTGTGAGCGAAAGTCACCCGCACAACCGCTGGTTCATCAGTCAGCAGCGCCGTGTGAGTCTGCTCGCCATCCACGAGCTGCAGCCTAGAGATGACGACGGTGTAGGGACGAGCCTCAGCAGCCAGGACGGCCAGGTCGCGGATGACGGTCGTTTCGTCATCGAGCAGCAAGCCCTCATGCGCCAGGTGTCGAACGCGCCGCGGCCAGATGTCGGTCGCCCCTGACGCTTCGTTGGGTGACGTGCCTACTACTTGCGCTCCAGCGGCGAGGGCGTCCCGCAGGCGCTGGTCGGGCTCAGAGTCGGGCCTGCAGGCGGCGGCCAACTGCTGCTCGTCCACCATCGGAGGCTAAATGAGCGCCCGCGGGCTGGGACCGCTTCAGCCGCCTCGACGCACGCCCAAGCGCAGCGACAGATTCTCTGCCCGTCTCGATAACCGACCCCCTACTGACACCACCGCTGGTCGGCAGCGCGTCGACGTCGACGGTGGCGGCCGTCGTCCCAGTAGACCCGCCCGGCTGACTTCACCGGGAACGGGGCCTCGAACGGGGCACCCCTCCCCCACCCGACGCCGGCCGCAGCCTGAAGCTATCGTCTCAGTACCAAGGTTCTGAGACGCCCACCGTGAGACGGTCCCGGCCTGTGACTTGCAGCGGTAAGTGGCGCGGTCGCAACGCTATGTGGCCACCTAAGACGACGGCGCTGAGTCAGCTCGGTGGGCCCAGGGCTGGGGTCTGTCGCCGGTAGGCGGTCGGCTAAGGAGCGCGGGGTACGCGCGGGTCGGATGTCACCAGTGGGTGCAGCAGGGCCAGCCCGGCATTGGGACCGGGGTGGGTCCTAGGTTCGTTGGCGTGAACCCGCTGACGTACACCCCGGCCGAGAACTCCTGGACCTGGACGAACCGCCGAACGGGACTCCAGTTCAGCGGCCCACTGCATCTCGCGTGGGAGGTCGCGTCTGACCCCATCAGCGACGACTACACCACGAGCGACATCTCGTCCCGTGACCTGCTGCGCCTGTGGCTGCGGCGACTGCCCGACTCCGGGGCCGAATCGGCCTTCGGAGCCGGCGCGGTCACCATCAGCTGGTACGTCACCGGCGAGCCGTTCGAGGGAGCGCCGTTCCCGCTGTGGCGCTACGGGGACCCGGGGTCAGTCGACGAGGACTTCCTGACGTTCTTCTCGTGGCCCGTTAGCACCACCGATAAGTCCCGGGTGAACTTCCTGCGCCTACCGGTGGAGGACAAGCTCTGGCGTGACGGACGGGGCGACAAGGGTGGCTTCATCCAGGAGGCGACAGGCTGGAAGCCCTCAGCGCTGCAACCGGTGATGTGGCCCGGGCACCTGCTGCAGGCGGCAGGCCTCCCAGGACCGTCTTGGCAGCCTCGCCACATCTCGCTGGTCTAGCTGGCGGGTTGGACGCGAGTGAGTGTCTGGATGCGGGTCCTGAGCTGTTGTCTGACTTCGGCGTGTACGTCTGTCCGGACGTTGACGCCGACCTCGAGGGAGACCACGAGGCCGTACCGAACCGGAGTGCCGGGAGCTGCACGGTTGTCGAGCCGGCAGTCCACGTTCAACGCGAGGTGAGCGTCGTCGGCGTAGACGGCAGCCCGCCGTCCGTCGAGCAGCTCGTGCTGGACGGTGCCTCGCCGGACACCGTTGGGGTCAGCTTGCATTCTCTGCAGGTGCAGCTCGTCAGTTGGCGGCTCGACCCGTAGCCGGGCGCTGCGGTGCAGCTGCGTGCGGGTGTTCACCGGAGAGAGCCAGGCGAGCGTGATGGTCAGGCGTCGCCAGTCCGTTGTTGCTCGTAGGCCGGGTGGCAACGGGTAGCGGTAGGTGTGTCGCTGGTCGCCGGTGATGGTCCCCGCCCCGAGGAGGGTGGCTCGGCCACGGTCCGCGACCGCGAGCCGGTCCGAGTGCAGCAGCCCGTACCCGAGCAGTTGTGTGCCGTCTAGCCGGGTGAGGTCACTGTCCAGACGTTGCTGCAGGATGGTGAAAGCGTCACCCCAGCTGGCGGCGTGCACGAGCAGCGCCTTCGTCAGGACCGGATGGTACTGCGGGTCGGGGAAGGGATGGTCACCCTCGTGACTCGGGTCGGTATTGAGCTGGTGCATCACCAGCGCCGACGCTCGCGTGGCCAGCGCCGTGGCGTTGCTGGTGCCGTGCGTGAAGGCGGTGGCAGCGGCGCCTCCGCGCCGGTCGGGAGCGGCAACGCGCTGGCCCGGGCCGGTCGCTTCGGTGGAGGCAGGTCTGAGTTCGACGTCGCCTGTCCTGCCGGGCACGGGTCGCTGGAAGAGCCTGCGCCCTCCCGGCAGGAGGATGTCAGGCTTCACCGAGCGGCGGTGGCCCAGCCCGCCGCCGCCGTAGGGCGCGGGCAGGTGCGGCTCGGCGGCGTCGAGGACCGTGTCGGGGACGGTGCCGGACCAGGAGTCGGCGTGGGTGGCGCCGACGGTGAGCACGTTGACGGCCTCGGCGGGCGACATCAGCCGTCGGCGCAGTGCGTTGTCACGGTTGTTGGCGAGCAGGTGCCGAGACAGCTCGGTCGGCTTGTCGAGGAGTTCGGCGGGGACGGTCGTCCGGGTGTCGTGGTTGCCGACACTGACCAAAATGAGCAGGTTGTAGGTGTAGGCGAGCCAGTCGAGCAGCTTGGCGAGCGGGCTCATGCGTCGCACGAAGATCCGTGCTGGGTCGCCGATGGACAGGTTGACGATGCGAACGCTGGGCGCGGCGGCGGCTTGCTGACCCTCGCCCTTGAACATGCGCTGGAAGGCGCGGTGGATGAGGTCGACGAGCAGCTCTCCCTCGGGAACCCGCTCGATGTTGTCGTAGAACGGGTGGGGGCCCAGGACGGGCCGGACGTAGAGCCGGCTGGGCAGGGGCGGACCCGGGTCGTTGAGGTCGCCATGCGCGATCAGCGAGGCCATCGCCGTGCCGTGACGCTGCTGTGAGGCGCTGGGGTACAGCGCTCCGACGCCGTCGGGGTCGTCCAGGACGAGACGCCCGGCGAGCAGTTCGTGGTTGGCAAGCGGCACAGCGTCGAGCAGCGCCACCAGCGGCGGCTCGGTCGGCGGGTCGGCTTGACGGTCTGCCAGCTCGCCGTCGGCCACGTCGTCGGAGCGCACCACCGACATGGCGGTGGCAGGTGACACCAGCATCACGTCGTTCGCCCTCAGCAGCTCGATCGCTCCGGGTCCCTGGTCAAGGACTTGCTGGATCTGTGCGTGGGGCACGTCGGCCAGCACGGCGTGGTAGCCGATCTCGGCTAGCGCAGAACTTCCGCGGACCTGCCCGCCCGCCGCGGCGATCAGGCCGGAGACCTGCGCTTGTGCAGCGGCCCGCCGGACGGGGTCGTTGCGGAACCAGAGCTCCACCTCGACCCGAGCCGACCCGCTGTTGCCGACGACGGCGACCTCCTCCTGCCACTGCTCGAGCAGGCCGGTGTCACGGACTCGGTCCTGGGGGCTCCAGCGTCGAAGGTCTCGCAGCAGTCGGAAGGCATTTCTCAGCGGCGTCAGCCCGTACGGGAAGCGCATGGTCTCGTCGGCCTGCCAGTCCTGGAAGAGCTTGACCAGCTGCGTGACCGCCTGGGTGTTGGTAAGCACGAGGTAGGCGGTCTCGTCGAGTTTGTCGTCGGTGGGCTGCCCGTTGCTGTCGACGACGTGGAAGTCGTCGTCCGGGTCGGCCTTGCCCTCGTCCAGCTCGGCGAGGAACTCGAGTCCCGGAACCCGTCGCACGGCGTGCGCGAACGCCTCGACCGAGCCGGCCAGGTCGAAGACGACCACCAGCTCGGGGTCCGGTTCGGTGACGGTCGTGCCGGCGGCGACGCGGCCTGCGGCCAGGGCCTGTTCTAGGTCTTGGAACTTCGGCGTGAGGCGCGTCCCCTGCCGGTGCCCCCCTGGTCCTCGTGGTGGCGGTTGGAACCCCCGCCGTGTCGGGTCTGCCGGAATCCGGCCAGTGTGGGGGGCGGCGAAGCTCAGCAGCGGGCGGGCCTCCGTCCCCGCCGCTGGCGGTCGCCGGACTGGCGGAGGACCGGAGGGCGGCTGCACGCTCATGACTGGCTCCGGTTCACCGGTGAGCCTGCGTGCGCCACTGCTGCAGCCTGGACTTCGCGATGGCGGTCAGGTCCCCGTCAGGAAGGGACAGCACGTAGCGGCGGCGGACGTCTTGCGCGAACTGCTCAAGCTCGGCGTAGCTGGCTCCGGCAAGCCGGTCGGCCAGGGTGCGGGGGGCGAGGCCAAGCTGTCCACCGAAGCGCAGCCGCAGGCTGTCCAGGAACGCGGCGGCGTCCGCTCGGCTGGGTGGCTGCAGCGCGAGCCGCAGTTGGAACCGGCGCCAGGCAGCGCGATCGAGCAGCTCGCTGTGGTTGGTCGCGGCGATGACCACGACGTGCGCTGGCAGGCGGTCGATCTGCAGTAGCAGGGTCGACACCACGCGCTTGATCTCGCCGGTCTCGTGCTCGTCAGCGCGTTCCTTTGCGATTGTGTCGAACTCGTCGAAGAACAGCACGCAGCGTCGGGTGCGAGCGAACTCGAAGACCTGGTCGATGCGGCCGGCAGTCTCGCCGAGGAAGCTCGACACGATGCCTTCGTACCGCACCGCGTACATCGGCAGCATCGCCTCTGCGGCGATCGCCTCGGCGAGGCTGGTCTTGCCGTTGCCGGGCGCCCCCTCGAGCAGCACGCGGTTACGGGGCTCGATGTCGTGGCTGCGCAGCAGCTCGCTGCGGTGCTGCTCCTCGACGATCTCCGCCGCGGCGGTGGCCACGTCGGCGTTGAGGTGCAGCGAAGCGAGGCGAACGCGGGGCACGATCTCGTGCAGCAAGTCCCCCATGCCCTGCGCCGCGGCGTCGCGCGCCGGCAGGCCACTTGTGCCCGCGCTGGTGATGATCTCTGACAGGCGGTCGGCTACGAGGTGGTGCTGGTTGCTGCGCTCCTCAGCGATAAGCGCCTCTACGACAAGCCGGAACCTGGTCGCATCGCCGCGTCGCTGCGCCTCGACCATGTCCACGATCAGGTCGGACCTGGCCATCAGGACCGCCCACCTGTTGCGCCAGCTGTCGCTCGGGTCACGGGTTCAACCGCCGCCTGGTCGATCGTGCTACGCAAGTACTGGTAGACGGTCTCTCGACTGATACCGAAAGCCGCGGCAAGCGCGGTTTTGGACTCGCCGGCGGCTGCGCGGACCTGCAACTGGTGGGCCTGTTCACGGGTCAGCGAGGGCCTGCGCCCGCGGTAGGCGCCGCGAGCCTTGGCCAGCTCGATCCCCTCGCGTTGCCGCTCCCGAATCAAGGCCCGCTCGAACTCCGCGAACGCACCCATGACTGAGAGCAGCAGGTGGGCCAACGGCGAGTCGTCACCGGTGAAGGTGAGTTGCTCCTTCACGAAGGTCACCGTGACACCGCGTCCGGTGAGGTCGTCGACTACCCGTCGCAGGTCGTCGAGGTTCCGGGCGAGCCGGTCGAGGCTATGCACCATTACGACGTCGCCTTCACGCACGAAGCGGAGCAGCGCAGTGAGCTCCGGCCGTGAGGTGTCCCTGCCCGAGGCGTGGTCGACGAAGACGCGGTCCAGTTGGTGGCCGTCCAACTGCCGGCCGGTGTTCTGCTCGAGCGTGCTTACGCGCACGTAGCCGACTGTCTGACCCTTCACGACCCCTCCGCCTCTGTGTTGTCAGGCTGGACTCTAGGACCTGAGCGGGCGCCTGTCAGGAATTTGCGTTCCGGACTCCAAGTGGGCGTCGTGGATGCAGCAGCCTGACGTCCGGTTGCGGTGTACCCCAGTCGGACGCTGCGACGAGTTGCGGGCCACTGATGACCCGCCGCCAGACGGCCACGTAGCGCCGCAACAACCGCGCCATCTACCGCTGCCCCAAGTCACACCCGCCCTAGACGCAGCCTGAACGCCGGCCGTCTCACAAGTCGGTCCGGAGTGCACGTGTCCACCATTGTCGTCGGGCTGACTTCTGCGACAGTCCTAAGGTGGCCACCGTCGGGTATGCCCGTGTCAGCACCGACCACCAGCTCCTGGACCAGCAGGGCGACGCCCTGGCCGCCGCGGGGTGCGAGCGGGTCTTCACCGACCAGATGTCCGGGGTCCGTGAGGACCGCCCCGGGCTGACGGCGCTGCTGGACAACGTCCGCGCCGGCGACGTGCCGGCGGACGAGTGGCTCAGCCGTGCTCGGGGTGACGGATCGGCCCCTGCATGATGAAACGGCAGACGCTGCTGGATGAGGTCGAGGCCGCCGCGCTTGACGAAGGTGCGTCGCTGGCCGGGGCGCTGCGGAAGTGTGTCGCCCTTGGGGGGCGCTCGGGCTCGCCCGAGCTGCGTGATTGGGCTGCGAAGGAACTGCGTGGCTACAAGCCCGACGACGCCGACCTGCCGCCGTACCGCGTCGTCCCTGCGATCTTGCAGATGGACTGGGAGAACTTGGCCTACCTCGCAACGGGGCAGACCATCTCCCCGAACGAGCTGCCGGACTTCGCCCGAGACTCGATCAAGGAAGAGATGACGCTCTACCACGGAGTGGGAGAGTTGGAGTCACTACTGGCCGCCGCACTGAAGGACGGTCATCTCAAAATGGGCTTCCCAGGTGGATCAGACCTCGCTGCCTACCTGACGAGGACCAATCAAGAGAGCACGGTTGTCCGGCGGCTGTATCGCACAATCAGCCCCTCCGCCGTCGCCGGTGTGCTGGACATCACCCGCACGACGCTGACGGAGCTGGTGGCGGAAATGCGCGACGGCGCGAGCGACCCCGAGGGGGTCCCCTCCGCCGAGACGGCCACGCAGGCGGTCCACGTCGCCGTGCACGGAGACCGCAACCGTGTGCGGGTCGTCAACGACCAGGCCTCGGGTGCCACCGCCGTGGAGAAGGACCCACCGTGGTGGAAGCGGTGGCAGATCGTGTCGGCCCTCGTCGCCGGTCTGGGAGCACTGACTGCTGCGGGTATCGGCATCAGCCGTGCCCTGACCGGCTGAGGCGCTTCTCAGCGGCGCACCAGCAGTACCGGCACCAGCCGGTCCCGAAGCGCGCGAACGGCACCGGTCCCCGGGACGGCGTGAAAGTGTCCTTGAACATGCCAGCCGTCCCGGCGCGCCACCACGGCCGGGACCGCGTCCCTCTCCGAGAGCTCAGGTACCGACCTGTCGAGGGCGCAGGGCCACCCACTCCCCCACTAGTCGGACCGGGGCGAACGGCACACGCCACGGCGAAGAAGGCGGAAAACCCGCGAGCTCGCCCCCCCGCCTCGCCCCCTTCGGGAACCCTCGCTCAGCCCACTTGATCTGCGAAGCGCGTCGCGACGCCCGCAATGGGTAGGTCCCGACGGGCCTCAGCATTGCGCCCACGGCCGACCCAAGCCGACTTCCACGGGCTAGCACGCCTGCGCGCAGGCTAGCGAACTAGGACGCTCTCGCGGTTGCTAGAACGCGTACGTGCTAGCGCGCTAGCATGCGAGTTACTAGCAAGACGGCGCGCTAGCACCTGCCCTGACCTGCCGGTCTACTTGACGTACGTCTCGCGAAGCGCGTTCTCGACGACGTCCCTCAACGTCTGGCCAGTGGTTTCGACGACCTCATCGACGAGCGACCTGACGTCCTGGGAGACGCGGGTGTTCAGTTGCACGGTCGGTTCAGGGCCGCGTCGCCCGCGGGCGGGTCGGGTGGCTGAGCGCGCCGAGTAGGTGGTGAAGCTGCTCATTGGGTCTAAGGCGGGGGAGCGAGTCGGGACAGGGTCTACGGGATCGTGACCGTCGTCGGCCGCAGGGCGTGCGCGTCGACGTGCCGGTATAGGCCGGTCGGCGGACGCGATGGTCTGGGACACAGGCTGTGGCGTGGTGGGGTCGCTCATCTGATCACCTGCTGTGCAAGGGCCTGGTAGGCGGCGTGGACGGGTTGACCTGCGGGGTAGGCGCCGTAGTAGGCGTGTGCGGACCGGGCCTCGCCGACGATGACCCGGTCGGGGACCAGGGGGTGGAGCACGAGCCCGGGGTAAGCGGTGCGCAGTTCGGCCAGAGCTCGGCGGGCGTTACGGCTCATGACGACGTCGCGGACGGCACCGACGACGATGCCGGCCTCGTGCACGCTGGGATCCAGGCCGAGGCGGCGACGGTTGGCGTGGAAGCGGGCGACGGTGGCCGCGGCGCCGTCCACGCCGTCCAGGCCGTCCTCGTCGAGTTTGGCTGCGTAGACGATGCTGTCGGCGGCCGTGAGCGCGTTCTGGATCAGGGGTCCGCCCTGGCGGTTGGGACAGTCGATGACGACCAAGTCCGCGCTCAAGCCCTCGAGGGATGCCCGCAATCGTACTTCTGCGTGGTCAGCCCGCTCGCCCTCCCGGAGGGACACGTCCCGGGCGGAGGGGATGACTCTGAGGTGGGGACTCCAGGCACAGGGCACAGCGAGCTCGTCGGCCCAGCCGGCCGGGTCTTCGTCCGCAAGGATTGCTCCGACGTGCAGACCCTTGCTGGTGGGCTCAACTCCAGTCCACTTGGTGCTCGCTGCTCGGGGGTCGAGGTCGACCAGAACGACGTCACGGCCCTCCTCGGCGGCCACCATCGCCAACGACACTGCGGTGGTCGTCTTTGTGGCTCCGCCGGCTTCGGAGTAGGACGCAAGCACCTGCACCAGCGCAAAGTAGCGCGCGTGCTAGCAAGCAAGCGGATGACACGCCGCTATCCCACCTCATCGGAGTGAGGGTCGGGGGTGGGGGGCGGAGCCCCGGCTAATCCGGCGCCGCCAGGGCGCCGGGTCCCTTTCTGAGGGGTTGGGGCGTGCATGGTGTGCTGGCGGGGGTCTCACCGTCGTTCGGGCGATGCGCAGCAGGACCGCGGTGGGGGGCTGGCGGGCCCCGATGATGCTTCGAGCGGAGCGCAGCGGAGCCGGTCTCGAAGGATCACTTCGGGTGCCTCCGCAGAGCGCAGCGGCCGGCCCCCCGCCGTGGTGACCTCCGGTCGACCGGGCGACGGTGAGACCCCCCGCGTTGAAGTCCCGGACCCGGACTGCCGCACCCGGGAACAGCTGTCACGCCGCGCGCCGCCCGCCTGCGTCGCGGGCGGCCTGCTGTGGCTCGCTGGTGGGGGAGTGGTCGGTGGTGCTGGCGGCGACGATGGCGCGGGCGGCGCGGAAGTCGGCGCGCCCGTCGGGTCGTCGGGGGTGGGCGCCGAGGGTGGTGGTGCCGGGTTCGGCGAGCAGGTCCAGCTGCCCGGTGCCGGCCCGGCGGGTGGGGTGGGCACGGCGTGGGGCGAGCATCCAGGCGTGCTCGGCCTGCCACCACGCCCACGCGGCCCGCTCGATGCGGTAGCGGCGTTCCCGCTCGAGGAGGACACCGGCCACGCCGCGCGCGACCGCCGAGGCGTCGCGGTGGTCCTGGCCTGGTCGGGACCAGGTGTCGCCGGTCCGCTGGAGGAGCCCGACCTCGGCCAAGCGCCCCAAGACGACCCGGAGCTCGTCGACCGGGTGACCGATGGTCCGTGCGAGGTCGAGACTGCTCACGGAGTGGCTCACACGTGCCCAGGTGTTACCCGCCTGATGCCCAAGCCCTGCTCTAGCGGTGAACACATCGTGCGCGGCGTCAGTCGTGCGGGCAGTCAGCTGGGCGAGGAGGGCAAGACGTTCTGCGGGCCCGGCCCCTGCGGGGCGCGGGTCCGCTTGTGACCGATTAGTAGTCACACCTTTGTGGACGGCGCCTGAGGGGATAGCGGCTTCGGGGACCCCGTCTGCAAGGACTGCAACCGCGGGGTCAGCGGGTGGGGGGGTGATGGTCCAGCGGGCGCCGTGGGGTCCGCTGGCGGCTTGGGTCAGGGCGATCCACCCCTCGCCCGCGAGGCGCAGCAGGCCGGTGCGAGCGGTCTCTCGGCCGATCCCGGCCAGCAGGGCCACCCGGCGGGTGTCGGCCTCCACGTCGGCGCTGATGGCCTGCAGGGCCAGGGTGCACAGGACGTCCAGGACGCGGCGGTCGGTGGGCCCGGTCCGGGTGCCCCACCGCCCGGCGGTGGCGTCCGCACGTTCCTGCACCGCCCGCACCGCGGCGGCGATGGCGTCGGCGCGGGCGTCGAAGGTGGGGTCGGCACCGACCTGGCGGGCCGTGGTGGCCACGTGCTGCACCGCCTTGTGCCACTGCCGGCGCAGCACCATCGCCGCCGACGCTGGGCCCCGGGCCGGCCTGGGGGCGCGGGTGGAGCCCTGGCGCAGGGTGCGGACGTGCTCCAGCCCCGGCGAGGTGGGTACCAGGGCGGCGACGTCGTCGTGGCGCCAGCGGGCCGAGGCGGCACCGATCAAGACCGTCCACGCCACCGCAGAGGCATCGCCCACGGCGGCATCAGCCTGCAGCGCAGCCGCGCTGACCGCGGGCAGCGGCCGCCGGCCACCGGGCAGGTACAGGTGCCCGTGCCGGTCCACCGGCAGGGGAGTGCGGGCGGTCGGGTCGTGCGCAGGCTCCGTGTCGTCGACCAGCTTGGCGAGGCGGCCCACCAGGGCCCGGACCTGCTCCGGGGTCGTCGAGGGCGCCGTGAGCGTGCCCAGGTCCCCGCGCAGGACCTGCGAGGTGCCGCCGTCGCGGTGCGGAGCACCGGGGGGGCGGACGCACCCGGTCACCGGGTTGCTCAGCGGAGCGATGTCCAGGCTCGGGCACAGGTGCCGCACCAGGCGCGCCAGGGTCGCCACGGTCGCCGCGTCCACCGACGCCCGCAGCGCGACCCACACGTGCCGACCACCCGAGGGCCCGGACCGGCACACGACGTGGCCGACCCCGACGTCGTCCAGCAGGCCGCTGACGACGTCGGCGTCACGGTGCGCGGGGGAGGGGTCCAGCTTGGCGTCCAGGTCGAAGACGAGCAGCCGGAATCGCTGGTCAGCGTCGGCGAGGTAGACCGCCCACGGCAGCCCAGGGCCGTCCTGGTCCAGGCGTCGGTGCACGGGGAAGCTGTTGAGCACCGTCCCGCCGGCCTCGACCGTCGCCACACGCACCGCCGGGCGGGGGCTGATCGCACACGTCAGCGCCCACGCCTCGCCGCGACACGTCGCGTCGGACTCCCCGGACACGCTTGCATCCGGGTGCTCATCGGCTACCCTCATGGCAGCACAAAGCCCCTTCTAGGAGGGGTCTCCCTCACGGAGACAACTGCGGATCAGCTGGTAACTGGTCCCGAATACTTAGACGACAGGCCCCGTTGGCGCGGGGCCTTCGTCGTGTCTAGGGCACTGCCCTAGGCGGTTCTGCTGAGCGGCAGCTCCTCCTGAGGCTCACGAGCCGGTCGAGGCGCGTGCTGCGGCATGTTGTGGACCTCCGCGAGCACGGTCGCGATGTACTCGCTGATGGTCAGTCCCTGCTCGTCCGCGCGAGCACGGACGACGTCACCGACCGCGCGTGCAGGACGCGTCACCAGGAGGTCGCGGTCGCCCTTGTTGGGCCTGCCGCCGCTCGGACGTCTCGACATGGGCATGACTCTGCCGGGTGCGCGTATCAGGAACATGGATCTTGGTGTCGTTGGCGTGTCGCCCTGCAGCCGGGTCGTCACAGCCCACCTGCCACCGCTGCAGCGGCAGCGAGCCAGGCGCGCTGGGTGGTGGGACGCAGGGAGCCGTAGCGGAGGACGCCGTCGACGATGGCGGGGTCGAAGGGGATCCTGACGGCGGCGCGGGTGAGAGGCCGGTAGCCGTCGACGACGCGCTGCACCGCGGCGCTGGTGGCGCGGGGCTCGGCCTGGGTCACGACCGCGACGGCGTTGGCGGCCAGGGCGGCGGAGTGCTCGTCGCGCCCGGCCAGGGCCTCCAGGAGGAGGGCGCCGGCTTCGGCGTGGTCGTCGCGGGTGGTGGTGGCCACGACGAGCTGGTCGGTGTGGTCGATCATCCGCAGCCACATCGGGTCGGACTCGTCGTTGCCGCTGTCGAGGAAGATGAGCCGGTAGTACTTCGCGGCGACGGCGTGGATGGCGTCGACGTCGTCGGGACTGACACGCTGCTCGTCGGCCAGGGCCATGGGCTTGGAGCGGAGCACGTCGAAGCGGTCGCGGGTCTGGTGGTGCACGTAGCGGGCGAGGTCGGCGGACTGTGCGCCGGTGCCCAGGAGCCGGTCGACCTGGGGGAGGAGGTCGAGCAGGGTCGCCTCGTGCGGGCCCTGCTCGGTGCGCCAGCCCAGGGTGCCGCGGGTCTGGTTGTTGTCCCAGCCGAGGACGCCGGCGCCGCCGTGGCGGGCGAACACGGCGGCGAGCAGGACCGTGGTGGGGGTCTTGCCCGCGCCGCCCTTGCCGTTGACGACGGCGACGGTGCGGGGCCCGGGCCAGTGCTGGCTGACGGCCCGGGCGTCGGCGCGCTCGGTGCGCTCGGCCTCGCTGGGGCCGATCCGGATCCCGGCCCGGGTGAGCAGGCCCCTGACGCCCCGCGTGGCGGGCTCCTCGGACCGATCCTCGGTGAGGAACGACCGGCGGGCCTCCCGCCGGGTCTGCGGCGCGCCGTCCCCGTCGGGTGCGGCGCTGCGACCCGGCGGGAAGCTGGACGGCTCCGAGTGCAGCCAGGCGTCCGGCGACGTCGGCGACGTCGGAGCCGTGACGGCTGGTGCGCCGGGTGCCTCCAGGGCGTGCTCGCCAGCGGCTCCTCCGTCGTCGTGGTGAACTTCGGCGTCCTCCGCGACCTCGGCGTGGTCGGGCAGCTGCGTCACGGGGTCGCGGAGGACGTCAGCCGCAGGACGGGGCACGCGCAACACAGCGGCTGCGCCGTCAGCGGGGGCAGCGAGGACAGTCGCTGCAGTCGCCGTGGCGGGCGTCGCCGCCGGTGCCGGGGACGCTGCGGGTATTGGCGGGGTGCTGGGCCGGCGGGTGCGTCCGGGGCGGGGTGCGCGCCGGCTGGGCGGCTGGGTGCTATCAGCGTTGACGGTGCCGTCGGGGTTGACTACCAGGGCCCATTCACCGTCGATGCCGCTGGTGCTGAGGCGGACCGGTCGGCCGAGCTGGGCGGCGGTGTCGCGGACCATGAGGCGGATCTGCTCCCGGGTGTCCGCCAGGTTCGTGGCGGTCACCGGGTGGGAGGTGCCGTTGATGGTGACCACGCCGGACCCGTCGGCGCGGGTGAGGGCGCGGATCGCCGGCCACGCCGGCACCGCGCTCTGGTCAAGGCTGCGGTCGGGGCTCGGGTCGGGGTTGGTGCTCAAGCTCATGGCAGGTCTCCTGTCTGGTCAGCCGAGGGGGGCGGACACCGCGGCCATGAACGGCACGGGGTCGGTGGGCGTGCCGTTGACGATCACGCCGAAGTGGAGGTGGCAGCCGGTGGACTGTCCGCTGGAGCCGGTCCGGGCGATCTGTTGACCTGCCTGGACCTGGTCGCCGACGCGGACGAGCATCCCGTTGTCGTACATGTGCAGGTAGGTGGTCTGGACGCCGCCGCCGTGGTCGACGGTGATGGTGCCGTTGCCTGCGCGGTCGAACGTGCGGACGGTGACGGTGCCGGCCTGGGCGGCCCAGATGGGTCCGTCGCAGCCGCCGGCCTTGAGGTCGGTGCCGGAGTGCAGGCGCCGCACCCCGCTGACCGGGTGCACCCGCATCCCGTAGGAGCTGGTGATGGGTCCTTCGCCGGGCACCGCCCACCCGCTGGGGCTGAGCTGCCCTGGGGAGGTCGTGGCGCCCGCGCACACCTGGGCGCCGGTGCCGGCGCTGAGGCCGGTGTCGACGCCAGCGAGGGCCTCCACGACCTGGACCGCGGCGTCCCAGTAGCGGGCGTAGTGCCAGGGGTCGGCGTTGCGCTGGGTGCGGTTGGCCACCAGCGTGGGCTCGAGGGCCTCGCGGCCGGTCACGCGCATCATCGCCTTGAAGAAGTTGGTGGCGCTGGTCGCGGGGTCCATCCGGTCCGCAAGGGATCCCCAGGCGCCGTTGTCACGCTGCTGGAACAGGCCCCGGGAGTCCGGTCCGGCGCGATCGCCGTAGTCCAGGACCCGCAGCCCGGACTCACCCATCGCGGTCATCACGCCGATGGTCTGGTCCCGCACGCCGAGGCCGAGGCCCTGCCCGGCGGCGATCACGGCGGCGGCGTTGGCCAGCTGCTCCGGCCCGTACCCGGCGACCGCCTGGGCGGGCAGGCTCGAGGCGTCGACCGTGACGCCGGGGGTGCCGGCAGCCGGGTTGCAGGTGGCCGCCGAACCGGACCCGGCCACCAGCAGGAAGCTGACGACCGAACCGACCAGCAGCAGCGGGACGCCCGCGATCGCCACGCTGGCGCCGCCCCTGCCGACGCTCACCTGGTCACCACCGAGCCATCACTGAGCCATCACCGGGCATCAGCCGGTCGTCATCGGGCGAGCACGTGGTCGTCACCGGTTCAGCCGACCTCGGCGGGCGGGTCGAACCGCTCCACGAGCCAGGGGGCGGCGGCGTCGGTGCGGCTGAGGATGAGGAGGTAGGTGCCGGCGTCGGTGGGGACCTGCACCCCGGCCACGTAGGCGCTGGTCTGCTCCACCAGGGTCCCGGCGCCAGTGAGACCGGTCGCGGGGATGCTGGCGGGGTCGACGTAGGCGTAGCTGCGGGCGGCCTCCGCGCTGAGCAGCGGCTCGACACCGTCCCACCAGGCCACGTCCTCGAGGTCGGGGCGGGCGAACGCCGCCATGGCCGTCTCGGCGGCCGCCACCGCCTCGGCGCGGGAGGGCTCGTCCCAGGTGGGCACGGCCTGCGCCTCGATCAGCTGCCCGGTGTCCTCGTCGACCTCACCGAGCACACCGCTGGGCGGCGGGGAGAACTGGTCCAGGTCCGGCAGCAGCACCTGACCACCGGGGGAGGGGCCGGCGGTCGCGGCAGGCGCCGCGGTAGCACCGGCCGGGAGCGTGACCGCAGGCGGTGCCGCGCCCGGTGCGGCACCGTCCCCGCCGCACGCCGGCAGCGTCAGCACCGCCGCCACCGCCGTCAGGACCCCCACGCCGACGATCGCTGCTCGTGCCACGGCTACCCCCCGGTGTCTGCGTCCCCACGTGCGTCCCCGCCGCCTGCACCCACGTGGCCCGCGTCCGTGTCACCCGCGTCCGCGTTGCCCGTGGCCCCGGCGCCCGCCTTGTCGCCCTCTGAGCCCTTGGTGCTCGTGCTCGTGCTTGTGCTCGTGGTGGGGCGCCGGGTGTTCGCGCCGGCCCTGAGGGTCTTCTTGAGCTCCTCGCGGAGGATGAACCACGAGGTCCCCACCTTGTAACCGGGGATGACCCCGTCCCTGAGCCAGAGGTAGACCCCCTGCTTGGTCATCCCCAAGAGCTCGGCCACGTCCCCGACGTTCAACGTGTCCTTGTACTCAGCGAAGAGTGCGTCAAGTTCGTCAGTCACTGGAAGTTCCAGCATCCTGTGGTGCATAGTAACAACCTAGACGCTCTCGAGGACCTTCGCTAGGTGTCGAGTGTAGTTGGTCTAGTCGCACGGTGTTGGTCCTGTCGTGGTGTCGGGGAAACGGTGCCGGGCAGGGGATCTACGTACACCAACCAGGGGGCCTGCTGTGGACGTGACCGAGGGGACAGTCAACCCGTGGCTGTCGCGGCCCACGCCGAACGCGGTCACCGAACCTGCCGGGGACCTTGTTACGGACCCCGGCCCGGACGCGAGGCTGGCCCTGCTGCGGCCCACAGGCCCGTCTGCGCCGCAGCCCGGTGTGCCGGCCCCGGAGCACGTCGACCGGCTGCCGACGAGGACCCGTCTGCAACCGGCCGGGCTGTGGTGCCTCGGCGCCCACGGCGGTGCGGGGGAGACGACCCTGGCCGCGCTGTCACCCGGGTGGGCCGCAGCCGACCACGCGTGGCCCCAGGTGCCTACAGCTGCCGGGCCGGCGCCCGTGGTCCTCGTAGCACGCTCCAGCGCGCACGGTCTCCTCGCCGCCCAGCGGGCCACCACGCAGTGGGCCGCCGGCCTGGCCCCTGACGTGGACCTGCTCGGGCTGGTCGTCGTCGCCGACGCACCCGGACGCCTCCCGAGACCGCTGCGCGAGCTCGCCCACGTGGTGGGCGGCGGCGTCGCCCGCACCTGGCACCTGCCGTGGGTCGAACCGTGGCGCCTGGGGGAACCCGTCGACCCCGCGACCGCACCCCGACCTGTCCGTCGCCTGCTCGACGACCTCACCGCCCTCCTGCACCACCCGCCTGCACAGCCCGCTGTGCCGTCCTCTGTGCCGTCGTCCCGCACGGCCGTCTGATCGCCCCACCCGACCGAGAGGCACGCCATGACACTCCTGCAGACCGTCACCGCCACCGCCACCGAGCTCGCGTTCCTCGCACCGGCCCTGATCCCCGACCCCGCGCCCGCCCAGCCCCCGGGCACCGAGGGCATCACCACCGTCATCAGCTGGCTGAAGTGGATCGGCTACGTCGTCGTCGGCGGCGCCATCGTCATCGGCGGCATCCTCATCGCCGTCAGCTTCCGCCGCGGCGAAGGCCAGGACGCACTGCCCAAGATCCTGTGGCCGATGGGCGGCGCGATCGTCATCGGCGCCGGCGCCGCCTGGGTCAGCACCATCGCGGCCTCCTGAGGACACCCACGTGGCCGAGGAGCAGGTAGAGCGGAACCCCTGGACGCGCGGAGGCTTCATCGCCGCCGCCGGAGTCGTCGCCGTCCTGGTCATCCTCGGCGTCGTCCTCACCATCACCGGGACCCGCGCCGACCAGCCCGGTACAGCCCTGCCGAGCACCGTCGCGTCGACGTCGGATGACGTCGCCGCCCCTGAACCGTCGGCGTCCAGCGACGGCGCCGACAGCGTCTGCGGGCTCGACGGGCAGACGCTCGAGGGCACGCTGGCAGCCGCCCCCACCGCGGAGTGGCAGTACCAGGGGACCACCGCCTACCCGACATCGCCCGAGTTCGGACCCGGCGAGGTCACCGATGAGGGCGTGCGCTCTTGCTATCAGAGGTCACCGGAGGGCGCTGTGTTCGCGGCCGCCAACGCTGTCGTCCAAGGCACCGATCCGAGCACGGTCGAGGCTTGGCTCGACTACTTCATCGCGGATACGTCCGCCCGGAAGGACGTGGTCACAGCGGCCGGGAACGGCGATACCTCAGGTACCCGCGCGGCAGTGCAGGGCTTCCGGCTCCTCGCCTACGACGGCAACTCAGCGACGGTCGACGTGGCTGTACGCGGAAGCACTGACGGCGAGGAAGTGAACCTGTCCATGGTCTACGACCTGGTGTGGGAGGACGGGGACTGGAAGCTCGTCGTGACTGACCCTAGGGCGCCTGTCGACGTGGCCTTCCTACCCGACCTGGCTGGCTACTCGGCCTGGAGCGCGTAGCCGTGGAGCCGGGGGGCTGCGAAGGCGCTGCTGCCTTCAATCCGCTGTGTCAGGTCGAGCGCGGAGCGCGCGCAGCGGTGGGGGACGCGATCGAGAACATGGCGGAGGCGGTCACGGAGGCCTTCGGGCGGACGGTGGCGTCGGTGGGGACGTTGTGGGTCAACATCGGGACCCCCAACCTCACTGCTTCTGGTGGTTCGGCGACGTCGGTGGCGCCGGGCAGCTCCGCGCCGGGGTCGGCGGGGATCGTCACGGTCTTGGGTTATGCGACGTGGATCGGGTTCGTCGTCGCGGGGATGTCTCTGGTGGTCCTGGGTGCACTGGTTGCGACCCGGCTCCGCCGCGGTGAGGGGTTCGCGGCGGTGGGCCGGATCGGTGTGGTCCTGGCCGCGGTGGTCCTGGTGGGCGGGGCCGCGGGGTTCGTGTCGGCGCTGATGCCTGCAGGACCGACCGGGGTGGGCGGGACGGTGCTGTTCCTGCAGTCATCCCTGTGGTGGTACGTCGCGGCGGCGGCCGCGTTCTCGATCGTGGTGGGCGGGGTCCGTATGGCGTGGGAGCAGCGGGCCCAGCCCGGGCTGGAGATCGTGCGGAGCCTGCTCACCCTGATCGTGGTGTCCGGGGCCGGGGTGACCGTCGTGGGGCTGCTGGTGACGGCCGCGGACTCCTTCGCGGTCTGGGTCCTGAACAACTCCCTGGACTGCGATGTGACCGGGGACGGGGGGTGCTTCGGTCAGAGCCTGCTCACGCTGCTGGCGCTGACCACGAACCCTGCGGCGGGCGGGCTGGGGCCGCTGCTGATCATCATCCTGGGCCTGGTGGCGCTGCTGGCGTCGCTGTTCCAGATCGTCCTCATGGTCGCCCGGGGCGCGATGCTCGTCATCCTCACCGGAGTCCTGCCTCTGGCTGCGTCGGCGACCAATACCGAGCTGGGACGCTCCTGGTTCCGCAAGTGCGTCGGCTGGCTGATCGCGTTCATCCTCTACAAGCCGGCGGCGGCCATCGTCTACGCGACGGCGTTTCAGCTGACAGGCACCGACCTGTTCCGCGACGACGGCTCCGGCGTGCTCGCGGTCCTCACCGGGCTGATGCTCCTCGTCCTCGCGCTGTTCGCCCTGCCGGCGCTGATGCGGTTCGTGACACCGCTGGTCGGGGCCATGGCCGCCGGCGGGGGCGGCGCGGTCCTCGCCGCAGGGGCGCTGGCCGCACTGCCCAGCGGCGCCGCCGCGGTCGGCCGGCTCGCCTCCGGTGCAGGCAGCGGCTCTGGTGGCAGTTCGGGCGGGGGAGCACCGCCCGCGCAGAGGGTCTCGAGCGAGTCGACGGCCACCGGGTCGTCCCAGGGCGGGTCGTCCGGGGGGCCCTCGACCGGCGCCGGACCTGGCGGGGGAGGGCCCGGCGGGAGCAGGGGACCCTCCGGCCCGCCCAGCACCGGCAGCACCGGGGCCGCCGGCAGTACCGCAGCCGCCAGCGGGGGAGTACCCGCGGCGGCGGCCTCTGCCGGTGGGGTCAGTGGCGCGGCAGCAGGCAGCGGCGCCGTGTCCGCCGGTGCGGCCGCGGGTGCGGCCGCGGGTGCGGTGGGGCTGGCGGTGGGGGCGGCGGCGCAGGCGGGTGCCCGTGCCGGTCAGGCGGCGCTGAGCGCTGCGAGGGACGTGGCGCACGACTCGACGGGAGAGGGGAGCGGACCTGATGGCAGCCGTTGAGACCACGGGCAGGGGAGCCCGCACGTACGGCAACTGGCGGCAGCCGACCAGCGCGGGCCTGGTGGGCCTGGGCACGGGCGGCACCGTCCTGCTGTTCCTCGGGCTGTTCGTGGTGCTCGTGATGCTGATGACGGGCGGCCTGCTCGAGGCGCTGGTCGCGGCGGCGGTGGTGGGTGCCGTGCTGCTGCTGCTAGTGACCCGGGACCGGCACGGCCGTAACGTCCTGGCCCGCGCGGGGGCCCGTGCGGGGTGGCTGGTGACCCGGTCGCGTGGGCTGCACCTGTACCGCTCGGGTCCGCTGGGCCGCACCCCGTGGGGGACCTACCAGCTGCCCGGCCTGCTGGCCGCGACCCGGCTCAGCGAGCACTCAGACTCCTACGGCCGCAGGTTTGCGCTGCTCTACACCCCGGCGGCGAAGACGTACTCCGTCGTGGTTGGCACCGAGCCGGACGGGGTCGGCCTGGTCGACGCCGACCAGGTCGACCTGTGGGTCGCGGACTGGGGGCACTGGCTGGCCGGGCTCGGCGACGAGCCGGGCCTGGAGGCGGTGTCGGTGACCATCGAGACCTCCCCGGACTCCGGGGCCCGGCTGCGCCGGGAGGTGGACCGCAGCGTGCACGCGGGCGCCCCGGCGTTCGCGCGGGAGGTCCTCGGCCAGGTCGTGGCCAGCTACCCGGGAGCCTCCTCGATGGTCAAGGCGTACGTGTCCCTGACATTCACTGCCTCCGCGCGCAGCGGCGGGCGTCCGCGCACCCCGGACGAGATGGGCCGTGAGCTCGCCTCCCGTCTGCCCGGGCTCACCGCGGGCCTGCAGGTCACCGGCGCGGGTGCCGCGCACCCGCTGAGCGCGCAACGGCTCTGCGAGGTGGTCCGGGTGGCCTACGACCCGGCCGCGGCGGCGCTGATCGACGACGTCCGCGCCCAGGGCGAGACCCCCGAGCTGCTGTGGACCGACGTCGGGCCCTCCGCAGCACAGGCGTCCTGGGCGAGCTACCGCCACGACGGGGCGCTCTCCTGCACCTGGGCGATGACCGGCGCCCCCCGCGGCCACGTGCAGTCCGGGATCCTCGGCCGCCTGCTGGCACCGCACCGCGACATTGCCCGCAAGCGGGTCACGCTGCTGTACAAGCCGATCGACTCCGCCCGCGCCGCCGCGCTGGTCGAGGCGGACCTGCGGGCAGCGGAGTTCCGCGCCACCTCCACCACCAGGCCCGCGGCCCGCGACACCCTCGCCGTCCGCTCCGCCCGCGCCACCGCCGGGGAGGAGGCCAGCGGCGCCGGCTTGGTCAACTTCGGGCTGCTGGTCACCGCCACCGTGCTCGACGCCCGCGACGAGGCCGACGCCCGCGCCGCGGTGGCGAGCCTGTCCGGCATGGCCCGGCTGCGGCTGCGCCCGGTCCACGGCAGCCAGGACAGCGCCTTCGCCGCCGCCCTGCCCCTGGGCGTCATCGTCAGCAAGCACATCAGCGTCCCCACCCAGCTCAGGGACAACCTGTGAGGGAGAAGCCATGAGCACCAGGAAGGGCATGCCGGGGACTGCGACGGCAGCACAGCAGGTACAGGCAGAGCAGGTACCGGCACAGCAGATACCGGCACAGCAAGTACCGGCACAGCGGGTGGCAGCTCGGGCCAGGGGCGCGAGCCGTCTGGTGCGGCCCTCCGGGCGGGGCTGGTCGGGGCGGGGCCGGGGGTACGCCGGCTACGTGCAGGCGCCGGCGCAGTGGCGCGGCACCACGGTGCAGGTGTGCGGGCTGTGGCCGTTCGCGGTCGGTGCGGGCACCCCGATGGTGGGTGTCCCGCTGGGTCAGCACATCGACACCGGTGCCACGCTGTGCTGCGACCCGGTGTCGTGGTTCCGGCGCGGCGGGTACATCAGCAACCCCTCCGCGTTCGTGCTGGGCCTGCCCGGGCTGGGGAAGTCGACCCTGGTCACGCGGATGCTCATCGGCCTGGCCGGGTTCGGGGTGCTGCCCCTGGTCCTGGGCGACCTCAAGCCGGACTACGTCGCGGCCATCGAGGCCCTCGGCGGGCAGGTCATCACCCTCGGCCCGGGCCGGGGCTACCTCAACGTCCTGGACCCCGGCGAGGCCCCCGACGCCGCTGCCCGGCTCAAGGCCGCCGGGCACACCCGGCAGGCCGAGGCGCTGCTCGCCGACGCGCACAGCAAGCGCCTGCAGGTCCTGGCCGGGCTGATCACCATCATGCGCGGGGAACCGGTCAGCGACCGGGAGACCACCATCCTCAGCCGGGCCCTGACCATCCTCGACGACCGGCACCCGGGCGTGCCCGTCCTGGCGGACCTGCTGCGCGTCATCCAGGACGCCTCCCCGGAGGTCCGCGCCGTCGCCCTGGACCGCGGCGACGACCACCGCTACCAGGCGATCACCGAGAACCTCGAGGCCTCCCTGATCGGTCTCATCAACGGCGGCAAGCTCGGCGACGTCTTCTCCAGGCCGACCACCAACCCGATGCGCTTCGACGCCCCCGTGGTCTACGACGTGCACTCCCTGGAGCAGGCGTCCCTGGACCAGCAGGCCGCCACCCTGCTGGCGTGCTGGTCGGCGGGCTTCGGGACCGTCACCGTGGCCAACGTCCTGGCCGACGCCGGCCTGGAACCCCGCCGGCACTACGTCGTGGTCTTGGACGAGCTGTGGCGGGCGCTGCGCGCGGGCAAGGGCATGGTCGACCGCGTCGATTCCCTCACCCGGCTGAACCGCAGCTGGGGCGTCGGGCAGATCATGGTCTCCCACACCATGAGCGACCTCCTCGCCCTGCCGAGCGAGGAAGACCGCATGAAGGCCCGCGGCTTCGTCGAACGCTCCGGCCTGGTGTTCTGCGGCGGGCTGTCCGGGGCAGAGATGCCCCTGCTCAACGCCGCGGTCCAGATGTCCCAGGCCGAGCAGAACCTTCTCATGAGCTGGCGGCACCCAGAAGGCTGGAACCCCGAACCCGAGACCAGGGACGGAACCCCTGCCCCGGGGGGCACTGGGGGCAGGGCGAAGAAAGAGCCGCCGCCCGGTCGAGGCAAGTTCATCGTCAAGGTCGGCGGACGCCCCGGAATCCCCGTCCAGGTCAAGCTCACCGAAGCAGAGCTCTCCCTCAAGGACAGCAACCACCTGTGGCAGGACGAGCCCCCCGTCCCCGCCACGGTGCCGGGCGAGGTGCCCGGGGGAGTGCCTGGCGGAGCGTCGGGTGCGGAGGGCTCGTGAGCCGCCCTAATAACCGGCGCCCGCAGCCCGGCGGTGCGTCGGTCGGGACCACCCTGCTGGCCGTGGCCATCGGCGGCGTCGTCGCCGGCGTGGCCGCGTTGAACGTGGCCTTGCGGCTGGGGCACCGCCTGGACGCCACGGGCGTCCAGGTCCCGGACGACCCGTTCGCCGTGGTGTTCCTCGTCGCCGGCGGCGACCTGCCGTGGCCGGCCAGCGGCACCATGCTCCTGGCCGTCGTCGGCGCCGTGGTGGCGGTGCTCGTCCTGCTCGTCCTGGCTGCGCTGGTGCGCGGCGGGCGTGGCCGCACCCGGGTGGACCGGGCCGCGGCGTTCATGGGCCGCGGCGCCGACATCAGGACCCTGACCCGGGCCAGCGCCGCACGGACCGCGAAGCGGCTCGGCGTCGCGGGAGCAGCGGGAGCAGGTGGAACTGCAGGGGCGGTGGGTGTCCCGATCGGGCGCACTGTCGCCGGTGGCCAGGACCTCGTCGGTTCGTGGGAGGACCTGCACCTGGACATCTGGGGGCCGCGGACCGGGAAGACGACGTCCCGGGCGGTCCCGGCGATCCTCGAGGCGCCCGGCGCGGTCGTCGTCACCTCCAACAAGCGCGACGTCGTCGACGCCACCCGCGACGTCCGCGCACAGCCCAGCACCCCGCCACGACGACGCTGGTGGACGGCCCTGTGGGCCCGGGCCGCCGCGCCCCGCCCGGGCAGCGAGGTATGGGTGTTTGACCCGCAGGGGATCGCGCTGGAGGAACCGACGTGGTGGTGGGACCCGCTGTCCTACGTCACCGACGAGGTCAAGGCCGCCCGCCTGGCCGAGCACTTCGCCGCCGGCTCCCGCGACCCCGAGGCCCGCGCCGACGCCTACTTCGACCCCGCCGGACAAGACCTGCTCGCCGGCCTGCTCCTGGCCGCGGCCCTGGACTCCCGCCCCATCACCGACGTCTACACCTGGCTCACCCGCCCCACCGAGGACCGCGCCGTGGACATCCTCCACGCCCACGGCTTCCCCCTCAGCGCCCGCAACGTCGCCGGCGTCGTCGCCGCACCGGACAAGCAGCGCGGCGGGATCTACGGCACCGCCCAGCAGATGGCCTCCTGCCTCACCAACCGGCAGGTCGCCCGCTGGGTCACCCCGCAGGGCGGGCACCGCGCCAGCGACCCCCGCCCCCACCTGGACCCCGCAGCCCTGGTGCGCGACCACGGCACCCTGTACCTGCTGTCCAAGGAAGGCCGCGGCACCGCCGGCCCGCTGGTCACCGCGCTCACCGTGGCCGTCATCGAGGCCGCCGAGGACCTCGCCGTCCACTCACCCGGCGGGCGCCTCGCGACACCGCTGCTCGCAGTCCTCGACGAGGCCGCCAACGTGTGCCGGTGGCGGGACCTGCCCGACCTCTACAGCCACTACGGCTCCCGCGGCATCGTCCTGATGACCATCCTGCAGTCCTGGTCCCAAGGTGCCGCGGTCTGGGGAGAGTCCGGGATGAAGAAACTGCTCAGCGCCGCCAACGTCATGGTCTACGGCGGCGGCGTCAACGAGGCCGCGTTCCTCGAGGACCTGTCCCGCATGATCGGCGACCACGACCGCCCCACCTCCAGCGTCAGCACAGGCCGCGGCGGCCGCGGCGTCACCCACCAGCTGCACCGCGACCGCATCCTCGACGTCGCCGACCTCGCCGCCCTGCCCAAGGGACGCGCCGTCGTCTTCGCCAGCGGCGCCCGCCCCACCCTCGTCCGCACCCGGCCCTGGATGACCGGCCCCCACGCCACCGCCGTCAAGGCCTCCATCGCCGCCCACGACCCCCAAGCCACCCACCTCCTGCACCAGGCCCGCACCGCAGCCGCAGCCGCAGCCACCGTCGCGCCGGTCACCCCGATAGAGCCGGTCCAGGAGCTCGCGCCGTGAGCCCGTGGGGCGACGACTACCCCGGCCAGGACACCGACGCCGACGCCCAGGGCAGCGAGGACGCGGGCGTCGAGGAGAGGGACGTCGAGGACGGCGACCACGGCCGGCCCGTGGACGCTTCCCAGGCAGGCGTCGTCGCCGTCGCTGCTGATCGACCGCCGCCGCTGTACTACGGCTCGGTGGACGAGTTCGTGCGCCTGTACCTGCGCCTGGTCTACCGGCGCAGAATCGACGGCACTCACCGACGCTGGGCCGCGCGCTGGTGGGAGCACGAAGAGGCCATCATCCGCTTGGAAGCGCTGTGGCGGGCCTGGGAACACCTCCGCCTCGACCCGGCCACCGGGATGAGCGTGTGGTGGCGCGACCACGCCGACCACCACATGCGCGTCCTCATGGACCCCGATGGCCCCTTTGCCGACATCGACGTCGACGAGACCGGACATAATACCAGCCGCCGCGGCGACCCCCTGCCCTACGAGGCACCCCCACCGGGGCTGTTCCGCGACGAACGCAGGTAGATCGCTCGACGCGAGCGTGAGCGCTGACAAAAAGCGAGGTGCAGACTGCCGGGTGAGTCGTAGGGGTCACCCGCTCGCACGCCTGAGGCCGTTGTCTGAAGGGTACGGCGACCCGCTGGATCGGCTTGAGGGGCGGGTGCGGACCTCGCAGGCCCTGATACTCTCCACCTGAGGTTGAGCGTTCGCTCCCTGCAACAGCGGCACTGTTCGGGAGGGACGCCTTGCGCCGTGATCGCGGGACGGCCGCCTTTGTGGCGCTGCTCTGGGTGGTGGCCGTACTCGGTGCGCCAGCCGCTGCGACGACGCCTGAAGAGCGTGACGAGGTCGAGCAGCGCCAGGGTGAGGTGCGCGCAGACCTGGACACCTCCCGCCAGGACCTCGATGAGGTCGGCGCCGAGCTGGTCGCCGCGTCCGACCGGCTGGCGGGCCTGCAGGCCCAGCTGCCCGGCGCCCGCGCCGCGGTCGACCAGGCGCAGGCCGAGGCGTCCGCCGCCCGGCAGCGCGACGCCCAGCTGGCCGAGGAGCTGTCGCTCGCCGAGGCCGCCGTCACCGCGGCCGGGCTCGCGCTCACCGAGCGCACCGGCCAGGCCGACGCGACCGAGAAGGTCGTGGCCAGCGTCGCCCGCGAGGTCTACCAGGGCTCCGGCTTCACGCCGCTGACGATCCTCGTCGAGGCCGAGAGCGCCGGCGACTACGCCGACATGGTGGCCTTCGCCGCCGTCGCGCGCCGCAGCCAGAACCAGGCGCTGTCCCGGCTGCGCGTGCAGCAGGTCGACATCCGCAACGCCGAGGCCCGGCTCACCGCCGAGCGGGAGCGGGTCGAGGAGCTCAAGCGCCTCGCCGCGGAGCAGGTCCTCACCACCGAGGCCGCCGAGGACGCCGCCCGCGACGCCCAGGCCGCGCTGCAGACCCTCGTCACCGCCGAGGACGAGGCCGTCGCCCAGTTCGCCGCCGCCAAGGCCGCGGAGGAGGCGGACATCGCCGCCCTCGAGGCCGAGGGCGACCGGCTCGAGGCCCAGCTCGCCGCCATCGCCGAGGCCGAGCGCCAGGCCGAGCTCGAGCGCCAGCGGGTCGCCGCGGCCGAGGCGGAGGCCGAGCGCCAGCGCGTCGCCGAGGCCGAGCGCCAGCGCCAGGCCGAGATCGCCCGCCAGCGCGCCGAGGCGGCCGCGAACAACCGCCCGGTGCC
>NZ_JBBEOI010000026.1 GCF_037860755.1 Aquipuribacter hungaricus
GCTGGCCGTGCTGCCACCGGTGCCGGCGTCCGGGTCGGCGCCGGGGACGTCCCACACCGGTCCCGCGGTGCCGGCGGCGACGGCGCGCAGCCGCTCGGCGAGCGCGTCGGCGCCGGGTCGGGCGGCGGGGTCCTTGTCCAGGCAGCGGGCCACGGTGCTGCGCATCGCGGGCGAGACCGTCGCGGGCAGGTCGGGCGGCGGGTCCTGCACCTGCGCCCGGGCGACCTCGGCCGGGCTGGGGCCGGAGAACGGCGGGCGGCCGCTGAGCAGCTCCTGCGCGACGACGCCGAGGGAGTACACGTCGGAGGCGGTGGTCGCGCGGCCGCCGCGGGCCTGCTCGGGTGACAGGTACTCCGCGGTGCCCATGACCAGGCCGGTGCGGGTCACGGGGACCGCGTCGGCGGCGCGGGCGATGCCGAAGTCGGTGACGGTGACGCGCTCGGGGTGCTCGCGGGACACGACGAGGTTGGCGGGCTTGACGTCGCGGTGGACGAGCCCGCTGCGGTGCGCCGCCGCGAGGGCGTCGGCGACCTGGGCCAGCAGGCGGGCCACGCGCTCCTCGGCCAGGGGGCCCTGCTCGGCGAGCACGACGTTGAGCGGTCGGCCGTCGAGCAGGTCCATGACCAGGTACGCGGTGGCGGCGCCGCCGGTGAGCACGAGCTCGTCCTCGCCGTAGTCGTGCACGGCGGCGACGTGGGGGTGGCGCACGGACGCCGCGTGCAGCGCCTCGGTGCGGAACCGCTCGACGAAGCCGGGGTCGTCGGCGAGCTCGGGGCGCAGCACCTTGACGGCGACGTCGCGGTCGAGCCGGTCGTCGTGGGCGCGCCACACCTCGCCCATGGCGCCGACCGCCACCTGCTCCAGCAGCCGGTACCGCCCGGCGAGCACCCGTCCCGTCACCGGTCCAGCACCGCCTGCATGACCGCGCGGGCCACCGGCGCCGCGACCCGGCCGCCGCTGGCCTCGCTGCCGGCGCTGCCGCCGTTCTCCACGACGACGGCGACCGCGACCCGGGGGTCGTCGGCGGGGGCGAAGGAGGTGAACCAGGCGTGCGGGTCGGTCTCGTTGCCGGTCTGCGCGGTCCCGGTCTTGCCCGCCACGGTGACGCCGTCGATCTGCGCCGCGGTCCCCGAGCCGTCCTCGACGACGCCGACCATCATCGACGTGAGCGCCTCGGCGGTGCTCTGCTCGACGGCGCGGCCCAGCTGCTCGGGCTGGACGTCCTCGACGACCTGCAGGTCGGGGCCGCGGACGGTGCGGACCAGCTGCGGGCGCATGAGGACGCCGTCGTTGGCGACCGCGGCGCTCACCATCGCCACCTGCAGCGGGGTCACCCGGACGTCGAACTGCCCGATCGCGGCCTGCGCGCTCTGCGGCGGGTCCATCCCCTCCGGCACCGTGGACTCCGCGGTGCGCAGCGGGATGGTGAGCTCGGTCCCGAACCCGAAGTCCTCGGCCTGCTCGCGCAGCACGTCCCCGCCCAGGTCGATGCCGAGCTGGCCGAACGCCGTGTTGCACGAGATGCGGAGCGCGTCCGCCAGCGTCGTGAGGTCGCCGGGCCCGCACGGGCCCCCGAAGACGTTGGGCAGGGTGGCCGTGGTCTGCGGCAGCGCGAGCTCGGCCGGGCCGGGCAGCTGCGACTCCGGCGTGAGCCCGCCCTCCTCGATGGCCGCGGCCGCCGTGACGATCTTGAACACGGAGCCGGGCGGGTAGGTGCGCCCGGCGACCGCGCGGTTCTCCAGCGGCCGGTCGGGGTCGGCGTTGAGCGCGGCCCACGCCTCCTGCACCGCGCCGAGGTCGTGCGAGGCCAGCGAGCCCGGGTCGAAGGACGGGCGCGACACCAGGGCGAGGATGCGACCGGTGGACGGCTCGATCGCGACGACGGCGCCCCGCTGCTCGCCCAGGGCGTCCCACGCGGCCTGCTGGACGACCGGGTCGAGGGTGAGCTCGACCGAGCCGCCGGCCGGGTCCTGGCCGGTGAGCACCTGCCCGATCCGGCTGTAGAACAGCGAGTCCGCGGTGCCGGCGAGCACGTCGTTCTGGACGGACTCGATGGCGGTGCGGCCGTAGACGATGGAGAAGAAGCCGGTGGCGTGGGCGTACACCTGGCCGCCCGGGTACTGGCGCAGGTACTGGTAGTCCCCGCCGACCTCGGTGCTCAGCGCGACGGGCTGGCCGTCGGAGGTGACGATGGGCCCGCGCTCGCGCCCGAACTCCCGGTACACCTGCCGGACGTTGCCCTGCCCGGCCGCCACCGACGAGGCGCCGACGTACTGGATCCACGACGTCGACAGCAGCAGGCTGGCGAACAGCAGGGCGACGACGACCGCCAGCCGGCGCAGCGGGGCGTTCACGCGGGCCTCAGCGCCTGGGTGCGGGCGTCGTCGGCCGGCAGCGACGGCGGGCGGGTCTCGGGCAGGTCGGGGCGGCGGGCCAGGTCGGAGATGCGCAGCAGGAGCGCGACGACGACCCAGCTGCCCAGCAGCGACGAGCCGCCGTAGGCGAGGAACGGCATGGTGAGGCCGGTCAGCGGGATGACCCGGGTGACCCCGCCCGCCACGACGAACACCTGCATCGCGACGGCGAAGGAGAGCCCGCAGGCCAGCAGCTTGCCGAACCCGTCGCGCACGCCGATGGCGGTGCGGATGCCGCGCTGCACGAGGATCGCGTAGAGCAGGAAGATGCCGAACAGCCCGGCCAGGCCGAGCTCCTCGCCGAGCGCGGCGACGATGAAGTCGCTCTCGGCGAACGGGACGATCTCGGGCGACCCGCGGCCGAGCCCGGTGCCCAGCAGCCCGCCGTCTGCCATCCCGTACAGCGCCTGCACCACCTGGTAGGAGCCGCCGCGGGCCTCGATGCGCTCGGGGTCGAAGGGGTCCAGCCACACGTCGACGCGGCGCTGGACGTGGCTGAACAGCCGCCACGCCACGACGCAGCCGCCGGCGAACAGGCCGAGGCCGATGACGATCCACGAGACCCGCTCGGTGGCCACGTAGAGCATCGCCACGAAGATCCCGAAGAACAGCAGCGAGGTGCCGAGGTCACGCTCGAACACGAGGATCCCGACCGAGGCGACCCAGGCGACGAGGATCGGGCCGAGGTCGCGGGCCCGCGGCAGGCGCAGCCACAGCACCTTGGGCCCGACCAGGGACAGCGTGTCCCGGGCGACGACGAGGTAGCCCGCGAAGAACACGACCACGGCGATCTTGCCGAGCTCGGCCGGCTGGAACGTCGTCACGCCGAGGTCGATCCAGATCGTCGCGCCGTTGACCGTCCGGCCGATCCCCGGCACCAGCGGGAGCAGCAGCAGCACGAGGCCGGCGACCATGGCGGTGTACGTGCGGGCGCGCAGCCTGCGGTGGTCGCGCAGCACGACGAGGACGACCGCGGCGGTGACCACCCCGAGCGCGGTGAACCCCAGCTGGCGCACCGCGAGCGAGGTCACCGGGTCCTTGGCCAGGTCCAGCCGGTGGATCATCACCAGGCCCAGCCCGTTGATGAGCAGCGCGATCGGGATCATCACGGGGTCCGCGTAGGGCGCGACGACCCGGACGACGACGTGCAGCAGCAGGCCGAGGCCGAGCAGCCCGCCGGAGACGGCGACGAGCCGGGCCGGCAGCTGGCCGCCCAGGGTGAGGCCCACCAGGGCGTAGGCCGCGGTGGAGATGCCGACCGACAGCACGACGAGCAGCAGCTCGAAGCCGCGGCGGGTGCCGGGGGCGAGCGCGGTGACCACGGTCGTCACGGCTCGGTCTCCAGCTGGGCGCGCAGGTCGCGGACGATCCGCAGCGCCTCGTCGCGGTCGTCGGCCTGGATGCCCTCGGTGACGATGCCGCGCTGGAAGAACGGCAGGTCGGCGACGGCCACGTCGGTCGTCTCCTCCACGGTCGACAGCCGCAGCGGGCCGACGTCCTGGGTGAGGCCCCGGAACACCGCGACCACCTCCTCGCCGCCCTCGGTCCCGGTCACGCCCACGAAGTACTGCTCCTGCGACCAGCTCCAGCCGGCCCACACCGCGCCGGCCAGGCCGAGCGCGACGAGCAGGGCGACGAGCCAGGGGACCCAGCGACGGACCGGTGAGGGGTCGTCGTCGTCGTCGGCGTCGTCCCCGTCCTCGCCCGGCGCGGCGGGCTCGCGGCCCAGGGAGGCGGCGCGGGCGGCGGGGCTGTCGTCGGCCGGGGTGGTCGGGGTCCGGCCGCGGGTGCGCGCGGCGGCGGCACCGACCACCTGGGGGGCGGTCGAGGGCGGGGTGTCGAGGTCGACGACGTCGGCGACGATGACCGTGACGTTGTCCGGGGCGCCGGAGCGCATGGCGAGGCGGACCAGGGCCTCCGCCGTGGTGGCCGGGTCGTCGCCCGCGGCGAGGGTGTCGTGGAGGGTGTCGTGGCTGACGAAGCCGGACAGCCCGTCGGAGCACAGCAGCCACCGGTCGCCCGGGCGGCCCTCGCGGACCGACAGGTCCGGCTCGTCGCCGTGCTCGCCGGTGAGCACCCGCATGACGACGTTGCGCTGCGGGTGGTTCTCGGCCTCCTCCTCGCTGATCCGGCCGGCCTCGACCAGGCTCTGCACGTACGTGTGGTCGGTCGTCACCTTGACCAGGTCGCCGTCGCGGAGCAGGTAGGCCCGGGAGTCGCCGATGTGCGCGAGCACGATCCGGGACCCGGCGCGCAGCAGGGCCGTCACCGTCGTGCCCATGCCGGCGAGCTCCGGCTGGACGCGCACCCGCTCCTGCAGCGCGGTGTTGGTCGTGCGGAGCCGCTCCGCGAGCCGGGTCTGGGCCTCGGTGCTGCCGAGCGCCTCGCCGTCCAGGTCGGCGAGGGTGCCGACCGCGAGCGAGCTGGCGACGTCCCCGCCGGCGTGGCCGCCCATCCCGTCGGCGACGACGAGCAGGTGGGGGCCGGCGTACCCGGAGTCCTCGTTCTTGGTGCGCACCAGGCCCACGTCGCTGCGGGCCGCGTAGCGCAGCGCGGTCGACACTAGGCCCTCAGCTCCAGGACGGTCCGGCCGATGCGGACCGGCACCCGGACCTGCAGCGCGACCGGGCCCTGGACCTGCTCCTTGCGGACGTAGGTGCCGTTGGTCGAGCCGAGGTCCTCGAGCACCCACTGCCCGTCCTGGCGGCTGATCCGCGCGTGGCGGCCCGAGGCGAACTCGTCGTCGATGACGAGCGTGCAGTCCGCCGCCCGGCCGACAGTGATGGCGGACGTGCCGAGGGTGATGGTCGTGCCCTGGAGGGAGCCCTCGGTGACGACGAGCTGGCGCGGCAGGGCGGGCGGGCGCGGCTCGGGGGGCTGGCGGGCGCCCGGCGTCTGGCGCGCGGGCGGACGGACGGGGGGGGCGGCCTTCTTGGCCGGGGCCGAGCGGGGCGACCGGACCGCGACCCGGGTGCCGTAGAGGTCACCGCGCAGGACGCCGACGACACCGAGCACGAACAGCCACAGCAGCACGAGCAGGCCGAGCTGGAGCACCGTGAGCGTGAGCTCGCTCATGACGGCGCCCCCAGGGTGCGGCTCATCCGGCGTCCCTCACGACGACGCGGGTGTGGCCGAGCGACACCACGTCGCCGCTGCGCAGCGCCTGGTGCCCGACCGGCTCGTCGGCGACGAAGGTGCCGTTCGTCGAGCCCAGGTCGAGCACGGACAGCACGGTGCGACCGGAGGAGGTGTCGACGCGCAGCTCGGCGTGCCGGCGGGAGACGCCGGTGTCGTCGAGCACGATGTCGGCGTCGGACCCGCGGCCCAGCGTGGTGACCGGGCCGGTGAGCACGTAGGCGCGCCCGTCGACCTCGATGACCGGCCGGCCCTGGGCGGAGGTACGGCTCGTCGCCGGGGCGACGGCGCCCTTGACGGTCTGGCTGCTGACGTCGAAGACGCCCACCTCGAGGGAGTCGTCGCGCTCGAGGACCACGGAGACCGGTCCGACGAAGGCGTAGCGCTGCTTGTCGGCGTGCTCGGTGACGGCCGCGGCGAGCTCGTCGGCCAGCGCGTCCTCCCACTCGCCGAGGCGGTCGTGGTCCTCGCCGCTGAGGGTGACGGTGAAGGCGTTGGGCACCAGGGTGCGGCCGCGGCCCAGGACGGCGGCGCGGTCGTCGAGCTCGCGGCGGAGGGCGGAGGCGATCTCCACGGGCTGGACACGGGAGCGGAACGTGCGCGCGAAGACGCCGTTGACGGCGCGCTCGACGCCCTTCTCGAACCTGTCCAGCAGACCCACGACCGACCACCTCCTTCCGCGTGTACGTGCTGGTGTACGTGCTGGTGGGAGCACCCGGCCGAGGGCACGGAAGAACCCCGGGACGTGCCCGGCCAGGTCGCAATGTACCGGCGGGGCCCGGGGGCCGCGGAAACGTGGCGTGCGGGGGGCGCCCCGGGATCGGTGTACCCTGACCGCTGCGCGCGAGTGGCGGAATAGGCAGACGCGCACGGTTCAGGTCCGTGTGCCCGAAAGGGCGTGGGGGTTCAACTCCCCCCTCGCGCACGCAGCACCACCACGAGAGCCCCCGGCCGGTCGGTCGGGGGCTCTCGTGCTGCTGGCCCCCGGGCCCGTCACCCGCGCTCGGCCGCGGCGGCGATGTCGGCGAGGTCCGCCCGCAGGGCGGTGACCACCGAGCGCCGCACCAGCGGCGCCGTGAGGGCTGCCAGCGCCGCCGTCACCCGCCCCGTCGGTGTGCCGGCGAAGCCCACCGTGACGTCCGTGCCGCCCGCGGCAGGGACGAACGTGAACGTCGAGACGTAGCGGGCGCCGCCGCTGTGCGCCTCTGCGGTGTAGGAGCGGTGGGGGTCGACGGCGGTGACGGCCATCTCCTCCGTCGCGCTCCTGCCGAGCATCGTGCGGGTCTCCCGCCACCGGGTGCCGACACCGAACGGCCCGTCCGTGAGGACCTCGACGGACGTCACCGCCCGCAGCACGTCGGGCGCCCCGGTGAGGTCGGTGGCCACCTCCCACACCCGGCCCACCGGGGACGCCACGTGCCGCGACACCTCGACCTGCTTCACGCCCGGACCTGCATCACGTCTGGACCTGCGTCATGACGACCTCCTGGTGCGGTGCGCCCGTGGTCCGGGCCGGGACGTCATCGTGGCAGCGCACCCCGACACATCACCGGTCCTGCGCCACGACGGCCGCCGTCACCGGCCCCGGGGCCCCTGCCGCGTAGGCGGCGCTGAGCCGGCGGTACGGCCCGCTGAGCAGCGCGGCGACGGTGAAGAGCAGCCCGAGTGCCCCGGTCACGACGAACACCAGCGCGATCCCCCGGTCCGCCCCGGTCCCGAACCAGCCGCCGATGGCCCGGGCGAGCGCACCGTCGGTCATCGCGGGGATGACGACCAGCTCGGTGAACGGGGCGACGAGGAACGCCGTCAGCGGGGAGGCGGCCAGCTCGACGCTCTGCGCGAAGCCGAAGACCCGGCCCTGCCGCTCGAACGGCACCACCCGCTGGAGCACGGTCTGCTCGGCGGCCTCCGCGAACGGCGACAGCACCATGTAGACCATGAGCCCCGCCGCGAGCAGCCACACCGACGTGCGCAGCGGGAAGAGGATGGTCACCGTCCACAGCACGACGTTGACCAGCAGCAGCGTCCGGACCGGGTTGGCGCCGAGGCCGCTGCGCGCGACGACGAGCCCGCCGACGATGGCGCCGGTGCTCAGCACGCCCCAGAGCAGCCCCCACACCTGCACCGACACCAGCGACAGCCCGTAGGCGTCCATGAGCGACATGAACGAGCCGCCGAGCACGTTGTTGACGCACGAGAAGACGATGAGCGCCGGCAGCCCGGGCACCCCGCCGACGATCCGCAGCGTCCCCCGCAGGTCGACGCCGTGCCCGTCGTCCCCGGCCGTCGTCCGCCGGGGCGCCGGCTCCGGCACCCGCAGCGTCGACAGGTGGACCACCGAGGCCACCAGCACGACGAGGGCGAGGACGAGCACCGACCGCATCCCGTCGTAGCCCACGAGCAGGCCGCTGACGACCGACGTGGCCAGGAACGACACCCCCTGCACCGTGCCGACCAGGCCGTTCGCCCGGTCGCGCGCCCCCTCGGGGACCAGCAGCGTGACCAGCGTGGGCACCGCGATGCTCCGGAGGTTGCCGGTGATGACGCCCGCCATGAGCGTGACGACGAAGACCCACAGCCACGGCTCGGCCGGGTCGCGGAACGAGCCGGCGGGCGCCAGCAGGTAGCCGGCGAGGCAGACGGCGTAGACCACGGCCGAGACGACCGACGAGGCCTGCATGACCTGCGTCTTGCGGTGGTGGTCGACGAGGCTGCCGAACCAGATCCCGGTCAGCGCGGTGGCCGCCAGGAAGATGCCCGCGATGACGCCGGTCGCCAGGACCGAGCGCGTCTCCAGGTAGACCCAGAAGGTCACGGCGAAGAACACGGTCCAGTTGACGACCGACACCAGCAGGACGTCGAGCAGCACGTGCACGAACACCCGCTGCCGCGGTTCGGCCAGGTCGAGCCGCGTCGCGTCCGTCGTCGCCATGGGTCCTCCCCCTCTGCGCGGTGGTCGCTCCACCGGGCACGGTCTCCCGACCGCCGCCCCACCGAGAAGTCATCGCGCCTGGTGCGGGGTCCAGGCTGCCGCACCCCCGGCGGCCGGGTCGCGCGGTTTTCCCCGTCGCGCCCCTGCGTGCGCGGCACGCCGCCCCTACGTTGGTCCCGTGGCCAGCTCGAAGGCACCGGCGACGGTGATCGACGTGGACGGGCTCGACGTGCGCCTCACCAGCCCGGACCGCGTGTACTTCCCCGCGACGGGGGCCACCAAGCTGGACCTGCTGCAGTACTACCTGAGCGTCGGCGACGGCATCGTCGACGCCCTGCGCGAGCGGCCGTGCATGCTCCACCGCTTCCCCAAGGGCGTCGAGGGCGACAAGGTGCACCAGAAGCGTGTCCCCGCCGGCGCCCCGCCGTGGGTGGAGACGGTGCAGCTGTGGTTCCCCCGCTGGGGCCGGACCGCCGACGAGCTCTGCGTCACGCACCTGGCGCAGGTGGCGTGGGCGGTGCAGATGTCGACCGTGGAGTTCCACCCGTGGAACAGCCGCCGCGCCGACACCGAGTCGCCCGACGAGTGGCGCATCGACCTGGACCCGGGACCGCTGTCGGACTACGCCCAGGTCCGGCGGGTCGCGCACGTCGTCCACGAGGTCCTCGACGAGCTCGGCGCCGTCGGCTACCCCAAGACCTCGGGCGGCAAGGGCATGCACGTCTACGTCCGGATCCCGCCGGACCACGGCTTCACCGACGTCCGCCGGGCCGCGCTCGCCTTCGCCCGCGAGGTGGAGCGCCGGGCGCCCGACGACGTGACGACGACGTGGTGGCGCAAGGACCGCGACCCGCACGCGCTGTTCGTCGACTACAACCAGAACGCCCGCGACCACACCATCGCGGCCGCCTACTCGGTCAGAGGGACGCCGCAGGGCACGGTGTCGACGCCGGTCCGCTGGGACGAGGTCGACGACGCCGAGCCGGACGACTTCACCATCGCCACCGTGCCCGCCCGCTTCGCCGAGCTCGGCGACCTGCACGCCGGCATCGACGACCATGTGTTCGACATCGCGCCGCTGCTGGAGTGGGCCGAGCGCGACGAGGCCCGGGGCGCCGAGGTGCCGCCGGAGCCCGAGCCCGCACCGGACTGACCGACGTCCGAGCCCGTCCCACGGCGTCCGCGCCAGACCCGCCCTGGTGGCGGCCCACCCGCACGAGGAGGAGCACGCATGGCTCGACCCGAGGACCAGGACCTCACCGGCCAGGACCCGTTGTCCAGCGCCGCCGAGGGTGACGACGACCCGGGCTCGGCCGCGCTCGCGGTGCCGGGAGAGGACGCGGACGGCATCGAGGGCGAGCGCCCCGACGCCGACGGACCGTCCTTCGCCGAGGCCGGCCCGCCGCCCGAGGCCGCGGACGAGACGCCGCTGACCGACGTGGTGCCGGACTCCCCGGGCACCGAGCCCGCGTAGGGGGCTACCGCCTGGCCTAGAGCAGGCCCATGACGGTGCCGCCGTAGGTGTAGAGCCCGACGAAGGGGGTGGCCACCGCCGCCGCGACGACGGGGGCTGCCACCTGCGCCGCGGCCCCGCGGAGCCGGCGCACCGAGGCCCACGCGGTCACGGCGACCCCGACCAGCACCGAGCCCCACCAGTACGCGGCCGGCGTGCTCTCGCTGACGACCGTCAGCCCGTACGCCGCCTCGCCGACGAGGATCCCCGCCAGGGCTCCTAGTCCCAGTGCCGCCCGGAGGTCGCGCCGGGTGCGGGCCCAGTACGCGCCCAGCCCCGCCGGCGGCCCGACGGTCACGCTCAGGACCCCCCAGAACAGCAGGAGCGCAGAGCTGGACGGGAAGCCCCGGAGCTCGTTCGTCACGACGTAGCCGGCGAGCATGGCGAGCATCGCGAGGGCGCCGACCAGCGCGGCGGTACGCGCCGAGCGGGGCAGCAGCGCGCAGGCGAAGGCCACCACGGTCCAGCTGCCCGAGGAGTTGGCCAGCGGCGTGAGGGTCTCAGGCAGGTGCGCCTGGCCGAAGGCGGTCAGCGCGCCGAGGAGGAGCGCGACGAGGACGGGGACGGTCGTCCGGGCCCAGGGGCGGTCGGGTGCTGGGGTGTCCGTGGCTGCGGGGTGCTGCTCGCCGGCCCCGGCCGGTTCGAGGTGAGGGGCCGGGCTGCCGGCCGGCGCCAGGGCTCGTGCCGGGGTTGGGGGCGGTGCTGGCTGCATACGTTCGACGGTAGGTCGGCGGGCGTGTGTGGCGCGTCCGCCTGGGGGGCGACCTTCGAGCGCAGGTGCGGTGGGGAGGTCCTCCTGTGGGTGGACAGGCGGCGGGATCGGGTTGGCGCCCGGCGCGGACGGCGTGTGCCCGGTCACCTCATCTCTGAGAGCACTCGTCCGCTGTAGGTCCTGGTCCGGCTGCTGGCTACGAACTTTCCTCTGGTCCGCGGCCGTCGTCCCGTCCTCGACCGCCCGGCGGGTCTCGCCGGCAGGCCCGCCCTCGCCGGCCGTCCCTCGCTCGCCTGCCGTACGTCTCGTCGGCTCGTCACCCGGTGGCGGGTCGCCTCGTCTCCCGCGTCTCCCGCGTCTCCCGCGTCTCCCGCGTCTCCCGCGTCTCCCGCGTCTCCCGCGTCTCCCGCGTCTCCCGCGTCTCCCGCGTCTCCCGCGCCCCGGCGGCGCGTCGTCCCCGTGGTCCGGTGGCCCATCCGCGGGCCGACCCTCACGACCTGCCGGCGGCGTGCTCTCGGGGCTGTGTGCACAGGCGCGGCGAGGGACCACTTGTCCACAGCGACCGCCGATGCGGGCTCACGTTCGAACACATGTTCGAAACAATGGGCCGGAACGCGAGGGGGTGGGGATATGGACAACGGTGATGCTGCCGGTGATGCTGCCGGTGACGCTGGTGCCGGGGGCGCGCCGTTGCTCGAGACCCTGAGACGCCTGGCCGCGTGCGCCGCCGAGCTCGACAGCCTGCTCGGTCCCGAGCAGGTGTGGCGCAGCACCGACCGCGACGTCCTGTCGGCGGTCGTCGAGCTGTCGCGCACCCGGAGCGCCCTGGACGGAGCCCACCTGCGCCTGGTCCGCGAGGTCGACGCGCGCGGGGTGGCGACGGCGTCCCCGGTCGCGACCTCACCCGAGGGGTTCCTCCGCAGCTCCTGCCTCGTCGGTGCGGCCCAGGCACGGCGCGACGTTGTCGCGGCCCGGGCGACCGCGCCGGGCGAGGTGCTCGAGCCGCTGGCCCGCCTGCTGCAGGACGGTCGGTGCACCCGCGGGCACGTCGACCAGGCGGTCAGGGTGCTCGACTGCATCCCGGAGGAGGTGCGGGAGCGACCCGGTGCCGGGGAGCTGATCTCGGACTACCTGCTCGTCGCCGCGCGGGATGCCTCCCCGCTGGACCTCCAGCACGCCGGCCAGCAGCTGGTGCGCACGCTCCTGCCAGAGCCGGACGAGCGGCTCGACCGTCTGTCCCACCAGCGCCGCTTCCTCGACCTGGCGACCGATGCGACCGGCATGACGGTGGGCCGTCTGCAGCTCGACCCTGTCGCCGGTGCCGCCCTGCGGACGGCGCTCCAGCGGTGGAGCGGGCCCGAGTCCGGCGCTGACGGCGAGCCGGACACCCGCGGTCCCCGCCAGCGGCGGGCCGACGCGCTCTCCGCGCTCGTCGACAGCGCGCTCGCCGTCCAGCAGCCACGTCGCGGCGAGCGGCCCCGCGTCGTCCTCCACATGACGCCCGACCAGCTGACGGACATCCGTACCCGGTCGGACGAGGCTGCGACCACCCGCCTGGGTGGCCTGGGCGGCCCGGATGACCCGAGAGGCGGGGCCGGCGCGGCCGGCATGCCCGAGGTGGAGGGTCAGGGACCCGTCCCGGCATGGGCGGCCCGGCGGCTCGTCTGCGACGCCGTGCTCCAGCGGGTCGTCGCTGCCCCGTCGGAGGGACCGCTCGACGTCGGCCGGACGGAACGGCTCGCGACGCTCGCGCAGCGGCGTGCCCTCGCGGCACGTGACGGCGGCTGCGTGGTGCCCGGGTGCGGCGCTGCCCCCGACATCTGCGACGCCCACCACGTCGTCCACTGGGTCGACGGCGGGCGCACGGACCTGGTCAACCTCGTCCTGCTGTGCCCCGGCCACCACACCGCGGTGCACGCCGGGACCTGGGGGGTGGCCGTGGACGACGCTCACCAGGTGACGGTGACGCCCCCGCGCTGGGTCGACCCGGAGCGCCGGCCCCGTCCGGCCTGGAGCCAGCGCGCACGTCAGATGCGTGACGAGCTGTCCCGGCGGCTGGCGTCAGAGGCACCGCACTCCTCACCTATCGATGAAGCACGCGGTGAGGACTGCCTGGGCGAAGACAGACCCCACCACCCGCCCGGCGCGGACCCGCCCAGCGCGCACCCGCTCGCCGCGAACTCGTTGATCGCGGGCCCGTTCAGCCAGAACCTCTTCCATGACGAGGCCACCGCTGAGACGTTGCCCGGCCGCGACCCGAGCGCTGAGGGCCAGGAGGGTCGGAGTCCCACCGGTCACGACATGTCCCGCGCGGAGCGGGGCGAGGAGAACCTCTTCGACCCGGGATCAGTAGGTAACCCGTCGCGGCACCCCGGTATGAGGGCGGAGGCGCTGCCGCCGTGAGGTCCGATGGACGCCTCATCGCTGAAGACAGCGACGTGCCGGTGGTCCGGGCCCGGACCACCGGCACGTCGGGCCGCGCCGCGAGGGGTCTACTTGCCCCCGCCCGGGGACGCCGCGACGCCGTCGACGAAGTACCGCTGGCCCAGGAAGAACAGCAGGACCATCGGCAGCGTGGTGATGACGGACGCCGTCACCACGACCTCCCACTGGAAGTTGCCGCTGCCCACGAACCGGTCGAGCAGGATCTTGAGCCCGAGCGGGATGGTGAACAGCTCCTCGTCGCGCAGGTAGATGAGCGGGCCCATGAGGTTCGTCCACGCCGCCTGCACCTCGAACAGCAGCGTGAGGACGACGGCGGGCTTGCACAGCGGCAGGGCCATCCGCCAGAAGATCGACCAGTTGCCGGCGCCGTCGACCCGGGCCGCCTCGAAGATCTCCCTCGGCATCCCGAGGAAGAACTGCCGCAGCAGGAAGACGTAGAACGCGCTGCCGAACAGCCCGCCGGCCCACAGCGGGACCTGGGTGTTGACCAGGCCGAGCGAGTCCCAGATCAGGTACGTCGGGATCATCGTCACCGCGCCGGGGAGCATCATCGTGGCGAGGACGAGGCCGAACAGCAGACCCCGCCCTCGGAACTGGAAGTACGAGAACCCCCAGGCCACCAGCGCGCTGGACAGCGTCACCGTCCCCGCGGAGAGCACCGTGACGATGACGGTGTTGAGCAGCCACAGCGCGACGGGCGCCTCCTGCCAGACCGTCACGTAGTTCTGCAGCGTGGCGGTCGCGGGGATGAGGCGGTTGTCGAAGACGTCGCCGCGCGGCTTGAACGACGCGCTGACGAGCCAGACGAACGGGTAGACGAACAGCAGCGTGACGAGCCCCAGCGCCCCGAGGACGAGGACCCGCGCCACGAGCGTGCGCGCACGACGGTCACGACGTGGCGGCTTCGCGAGACCGGGCGCGGCAGCAGCCGCGCCGGGACCGGCGCCCGCACCAGCCGCACCGGCGGCACCGGCGGCACCGGCCACGCCAGCCGCACCGGCCACGCCCGCCGCACCGGCAGCACCGGTCGCGGGAGGCAGTCCGCCCGCGGTCTGCGAGGCGTCCGGGACGGCGGTCACCGGTCGGCCTCGTAGTAGACGACGCGGCGGGACACCAGGAGCTGCACCCCGGTGATCGCGAGGACCACGAGGAACAGCAGCCAGGCCAGCGCGGAGGCGTAGCCCATGTTGAAGAACTGGAACGCCTGCTGGAACAGGTAGATCGCGTAGAACAGCGCCGCGTCGTTGCCGTACCCGCCGGTGGAGCCGAAGTACGCCGTGTAGGCCTCGGTGAAGGTCTGCAGACCGTCGATGGTGTTGACCACGACGAGGAAGAACAGGGGCCCGCTGACCATCGGCATCGTCACGTGCCAGGTGCGGCGGAAGAAGCCGGCACCGTCCATCTTCGCGGCGTCCAGCAGCTCCCGCGGCACCCCCCGCAGGGCGGCGAGCAGGATGAGCACCGAGCCGCCGACCGTCCACAGGCTCATGAGCACCAGGCCCGGCTTGATCCACGCCGAGTCGGTCGTCCAGTTGGGGCCGTCGATGCCGAACCAGCCGAGCGCGGTGTTGAGCAGCCCGTCCTGCCCGTTGAGCAGCAGCAGGACGAGCACGCCGACGGCGACCGGCGGCGTCATCCGCGGCAGGAAGAACGCCGTGCGGAAGAAGCCCATGCTCCGTCCGGCCTTGTCCAGCAGCAGGGCCAGCGCGAACGACAGGGTGACGTACAGCGGCACCTGCAGCAGCGTGAACACCACCGTGTTGCCCAGTGCCAGCTGCACGTTGGGGTCGCCGGCCAGCCGCACGTAGTTCTCGAGGCCCACGAACGTCGGGGCGTTGATGATGTCGTAGTCGGTCAGCGACAGGTACAGGCTGTAGCCGATCGGCCAGGCCGTGAAGACGAGGAAGCCGATGATCCACGGGCTGAGGAACGCCAGTGCCGACAGCACCGTGCGGCGCCGGTTGCGGCGCTGGCTCGGCCGTAGCGGGACCTTCGGGCCGCGACCCTTGCCGGCACCGCCCAACCGACCCCGGCCGGGGCGGCGGACGGACGCGGTCGCGCCCGCCGCCGCCGGGGTCGCGACCGCCGTCACCGGTCGGCGCTCGCGGACGGGGCGGGCTGCACCGACGGCTCGCCGCCGGAGGCGTCCCACGTCTCCCACGCGCTGTCGAGGGCGGCCTGCGCCTCCTCCTGGGCCCGGGCGAGCGACTCCGCCGGGGTCTCCTGGCCGTTGAGGACCCGGTTGACCGCGTCCTGCCAGGCCTCGGTGAACTCGGCGTCCGCCGGGTTGGCGGGCAGGGCGAAGGTGTTGTCGTTGGCCTCGTAGGTCGCCTCGATGCCGCTCTGCCACGGCTCGTCGGTGTCGGCGACCAGCTCGCGGATCGCGGCGTCGGCCTCGGTGTTGCCGGTGAGCAGCCCGGTGAAGGGCTTGCCCTCCTCCTCGCGCGCCTGCTGGCGGGCCTCGGCGGCCGCCATCCAGCTGTCGACCTCGGTCATGGTCTTGGCGTAGCGGCAGGCCGCCTCGGGGTTGCTGCTGCCGGTGGGCACGGCCCACGAGCCGCCGCCGGCGAAGGCGATGGTCTGGCCCTGGCGGTCCTTGAAGGTGTCGAAGGTGACCGGGGCGTCGGGGGAGACGTCGTTGAGGACGTTGATGTACCACTGCTCGATCGGGAAGGCGCCGAGCGTGCCGGCGGCGAACTGGTTGTCGGCGCCGAAGAAGTCCGAGGCGTCGCGCAGCGCGGACACGTCGCCGAAGCCGCCCTGGCGCTCCAGCACCTCGACGGCGAGCTCGAGGGCCTCGACGGCCTTGGGGTCGTCGAGCTGCGCGGTGCGCCCGTCCTCGCTGAGCAGGCCCGCCCCGTTCGACCGCGCCCACAGCGGGAAGAAGTCGGGCAGCTTGCTGTCGTAGCCGATGGCGTCCGGCCCGGCCGCCGTGGCGAGCGCGTCGGTGGCGGTGAGCACGCCCTCCCAGTCGGAGCCGTCGACCTGGGCGGTCGTCACCCCGGCCTGCTCGAGCAGCTGCGGGTTGGCCGCGAGCACCTGGACCACGTTGAACTCGGGGATGGCGTAGACGTCGCCGTCGAGGGTGACCTGGTCGACCGCGGTCTGGACGTAGGCGGACATGTCGATGTCCTCGCCCTCGATGCACCGGGTCAGCGGGGCGATGGCGCCGCGGGAGGCGAAGGAGCCGACCTGGGCGCGGGTGGTGTAGATGAGGTCGGGGGCGTCGCCGCTGGCGACGGCGGTGAGGAAGCGCTGCGGGTCGAGCCCGCCCTCGACGAGCTGGACGTCGACGCCGGACAGCTCCTCCTCCGCCCGGGCGGCCCGGACCTCGGCGACCTCGTCGTTGAGGCCGAAGCCGAGGACCTCCAGCGGGCCGTCGACCTCCGCCCCGGAGTCGTAGCTGGCCTCGGCGGCGGCCTCCCCGCCCCCCCGGCCCTGGGCGCAGCCGGCCAGGGCGACGGCCCCGACGACGAGCAGCGTGGTGAGCCGGACGGGGCGGGAGCGCACGGGGTGGGAGCGCACGGGGTGGGAGCGCACGGTGTGAGAGCGCACGGTGGGGCCTCCTCGGGGTCGGGGCAGGTCGGTCGCCAGCGGCAGGCCTGGACGACGCCGTCCGGACCTGGAGGGTGAGTCCTGACTACTCCTGCCCCGGCGCCTGCACCACTCGTGGGGCAAAACATCTTCGCGCGCGAAGAGTCGGGCCCGCAGAGCCGGGGAGAGACCCCGGCCCGCAGCCCCACCCGGTCAGGCCGAGGACCCCTCGGGGCCCCCGAAGGCGCCGCGGAACCGGGCCGCGGGGTGCCGCTCGTCGAGCCGTCCGCCGTCCTGGCGGCCGAAGAGCTTCTCGCGGAAGGTCCCCGGCGCGTACTCCTCCTGCGCCAGTCCGCGGCGGCGCAGCTCGGGGAGCAGCCCTTCGACGACCTCGGTGTAGCTGTCCGGCAGCACGTGGTTGATGATGTTGATGCCGTCGACGCCGGCGTCCTGCCACTGCTCCAGCCGGTCGGCGACCTGCTCCGGCGTGCCGACGAGCCGCATCATCTCCGAGCGGTACCGGACCATGTCCTCGATGGTCGGGTCGCCGCCGGGCACCGAGTCGATGATCGCCTGGTGCACCCCGCGCACGCCCTGGACCTCGAGGTCCTTGAGCCGGGTGTCCACCGGGGCGTCGCCCAGGTCGACGCCCATGCCGCCGAGCATGTGCGCGGCGAGCCCCTCGACGGACAGGTGCTCGTCGTAGTCCGCCTTGAGCCGGCGCGCCTCGGCCTCGGTGCTGCCGACCACCAGCGACAGGCCGGTGAAGAACTTGACGTCGTCGGCGCGGCGGCCGTGCTCGACGGCGAGGCGGCGGACGGTGGTGGTGACCTTGGCCGCGCCCGCGGGTGAGCCGGCGAACATGAACACCGCCTCGGCGTTGCGGGCGGCGAAGTCCATGCCGACCGGCGAGGTGCCGGCCTGGAAGAGCACCGGGGTGCGCTGCGGCGACGGGGCCACCAGGTGCGGCCCCTCGACGGAGTACCGCTCGCCGCGGTGGTGGACCTTGTGGATGCGGCCCGGGACCGAGAAGACGCCGGCCGCCCGGTCCTTGACCTCGGCGTCGTCGTCCCAGCTGCCCTCGAGCAGCTTGTAGACGACGTCGACGTACTCCTCGGCCCAGGCGTAGCGCTCGTCGTGGGGGGTGAGCCCGGGCAGGCCGTAGTTGCGGTGAGCGTTCTCCAGGGCCGAGGTGACGATGTTCCAGCCGACCCGGCCGCGGGTGAGGTGGTCGAGCGTCGCCGCGCGGCGGGCGAACGTGAACGGGTGCTCTTGGATGACGGAGCTCGTCCACGCCAGGCCGATGTGCTCGGTGACGGCGCCAAGGGCGGACAGCATCACCGACGGGTCGAGCGAGGGGATCTGGATGCCCTCGCGGACGAAGGTGTCCCAGCCACCCCGGTGGTCGCCGTAGAGCCCGACCACGTCGGCGAAGAACATCGCGTCGAACCGGGCGTCCTCGAGCTGGCGGGCCAGGTCCGTCCACAGCGACAGCTCGTCGTAGCGGTCCTGCTGGGCGCGGGGGTGGCGCCACAGCCCCTCCAGGATGTGGCCGGGCGTGGCCATGAGGAACGCGCTCAGCAGCAGCCGGGGACGCCCGGGTGCGCCGGGACCGGGCAAGGGGGCGGGGGCGGTACCGGGGTCGGGGGTGCTCACAGGCGCTTGTCCAGTCGTCGCACGGTCAGGGTCCCGGCGGCCTGCACCAGCTGGACGAGCACGATGATCACCACGACCGTCGCGACCATCACCCCCGTCTCGTAGCGGTAGTAGCCGTACCGGATGGCGAAGTCGCCGATGCCGCCGCCGCCGGCCAGGCCGGCGATCGCGGAGTACGAGATGAAGCTCACGACCATGATCGTGATGGAGCCGGCCAGGGCGGGCCGGGCCTCGACGAGCAGGACGCTCCACAGGGTGCGGACCTTGCCGGCGCCCAGGGAGCGTGCGGCCTCGACGACGCCGAGCGGGACCTGGAGCAGGTTCTGCTCGACGAAGCGGGCCAGGTAGGCGGCGGCGTTGACGGTCAGCGGCACGGTCACCGCGACCGTCCCCAGGCTGGTCCCGACCACGAGCCGGGTGATGGGGATCATGGCGATGAGCAGGATGATGAACGGGAACGACCGGACGACGTTGACGACCGTGTTGACCGCCCGGTAGACGAGCGGGCTCGGTGCCAGGCCACCGGGCCGGGTGGCGTACATGAGCATCCCGAGCGGGACGGCGACGAGCACCGCGAGCGGCACGGCGATGGCGACCATGAGGGCGGTCTCGCCGAGAGCGGCGCCCATCTCGGGCAGGACGTCGACGACGCGGGCGAGCTCGGCGCCCAGGCCTGCGGTCTCAGCCACGCTCCACCACCGCCTCCAGCCGGTCCAGCGAGACCGGGGCCCGCGGTGGGACGACGGCGTCGGGCTCGGTCCGGCCGTGGTCGACGGGGGCGAGCCGGATCTCGTCGTCGAGCAGGAAGCGGGCGATCTCGCTGCGCGGGGCCAGCGGGCTGCCGTCCAGGCGCAGGTGCTCGACGACCCGGCCGGACTCCATGACGGCGACGTCCCCGGCCAGGGCCTTGACGACGTTCATCTGGTGGGTGACCAGGACGATGGTGATGCCCAGGCGCTCGTTGACCTCCTTGAGGTACTGCAGCACCGTGATCGTCGTCTGCGGGTCGACCGCGCTGGTCGGCTCGTCGCACAGCAGCACCGACGGCTCGTTGGCCAGCGCCCGGGCGATCGCCACCCGCTGCTTCTGCCCGCCCGACAGCTTGGACGGGTAGGCGTCGGCCTTGTCGGACAGGTCGACGACCGCGAGGCTCCGGGCCACCTTGGCCGCGCGCCCTGCCTTGGGGGCACCCGCGACGCGGAGCGCGAGCTCGACGTTCTGGGCCGCGGTGAGGTTCTCCAGCAGGTTGAAGTGCTGGAAGATCATGCCGATCTTGGCCCGCCGGGCGCGCAGCTCGCGCTCCGGCAGCGTCGTCAGCTCCTCGCCGTCGACGACGACCGAGCCGCTGTCGGGCCGCTCGAGCAGGTTGACGGTGCGGACCAGGGTCGACTTGCCGGCACCGCTGAAGCCGATGATCCCCTGCACGGCGCCGCGCTCGACGTGCAGGTCGACGTCGTCGACGGCCGTCGTGGTGCCGCCGGCGGTGGTGAAGGTCTTCGTGACCCCGCGGAGGGTGATCACCCCTCGGTCCACCAGTCGGCGACCTGCTCCTGCGGGTCCTCGTCCCAGGGCAGCGGCGCCCAGTCGCCGTAGAAGTCGGTGTAGAACGCCCGCACCTCGTCGCTCTGGAACGCCTCGCGCAGCGCCTCGGTCTTCTCGGAGCCGACCGCGTCGGGGGCGCCGCCGAAGACGATCCGGTAGGGGATGGCGTCCAGGTCGTCCTCGAACAGCAGCGCGTCCTCGTTGGGGTCGAGCTCCATCTCGATGGCCTGGCGGATGAAGAGGAAGCCGGCGTCGACGTCGGGCAGGGTCTGCGTGAGCGTCTGCTGGTCGACCTCGACGAACTCGAAGCCGCGCGGGTTGTCGGTGATGTCCTCCTGGCTCGTGGAGACCACCTGGGCGCCCTCGGCGAGCTCGAGCAGCCCGGCCCCGGCGAGCAGGTGCAGCGCGCGGCCGTTGTTCGCCGGGTCGACGGGCAGCGCGATCCGGGCGCCGTCGGGCAGGTCCTCGATGCTGTCGTGCGTCACGGAGTACACGCCGGCGGGGGAGCCGACCGCGTAGAACAGCGGGACGACGTCGGTGCCGTTGTCGCGGTTGAACGTCTGCAGGTAGGCGCCGTGCTGGAAGAAGTTGAAGTCGAACTCCCCGGTGGAGACCGCGTTGTTCGGCTGCACGATGTCGGTGACGTACGTGATGTCGACGGTCCAGCCGTCGGCCTCGAGCGTCTCGGCGGCGATCTCGAGCGGGCCGGAGTAGGCCGGGGTGTCGGTCGCCACGACGGTGATCTCGCGGTCGCCCGCAGGGGCACCGCCGCCGGCGGACCCGGAGGCGGCGGGCTCGGCGGAGGAGGCCTCGCCGCCGGCGCCGCAGCCGGCCACGACGAGGGCGCCGACCAGCAGCCCGGTACCGAGGGCGGCGCGACGGGTGGTCGAGGGGCGGGGGGTGGTGCTCATGGGAGTCCTCCTGGGACGGGACGGGCTGGACCGGTGCGGGCCGGACCGGGTGTGCGGGCGGTGGGAGGTCAGGTGCGGGGTGCGGGCTGCGGGGCCGGGGGTGCGGTCGGGGGCTGCCGCCCGGCCCGGGGCGCGGGTGCGGACGTTCGCGGGGGGCCGGGGCTGCGCGCGGGACGGCGCCGCGGACGGTCGGCGGCACCCGCAGGGGTGCAGCCCACGTCGTCGTGGTGGCGGTGCCGGAGGGGTCCGGTCACCGGGTGCGCGGGGGTGCGGGCGGGGTCAGCCGCGACAGCGCGCGGTGCTCCCGGGCGGCAGCGGTCGGCGGGCGGGTGCGCTGGGCAGGGTCATGCCAGTCCTCCATCGGTCCTGACATGAGCACCTGTCCCGGGAGGCCCGGGATGGTTGCTGCGGCGTCGTCGAGTCAGGTCTCTCGGCCGCTCTGGATGGGTGGTGCTGGCGCGAAGGTAGCAGGGCGCCGGACGCTGTTGACGCACCGTGTCCACCAGTGGGACACCGCTGGTCGATGCTCGTGTCTACGGCTCGCTCGGTAACGCGCTAGACAGGCGTAGACGAGGCTCGCGACCGGCGGTGGATGCGGCCCCCGACACGCGATCGTGCCGTCTACGCGCTTCTCCTGCGGACGCTAGACAGCCGGATACGGTCCTGGCATGGACCCCGTCCGCAACCCCTACGCCCCCGGCGCCGGCCAGCGCCCGCCCGAGCTCGCCGGCCGCGACGGCGAGCTCGAGGCCTTCGAGGTCATGCTCACCAGGGTCGGGCGCGGCCGGCCGGAGCGGAGCATCGTCCTCACCGGCCTGCGGGGCGTGGGCAAGACCGTGCTGCTCAACACCCTGCGCTCGCAGGCGGTCCGGCGGGGCTGGGGGACGGGCAAGGTAGAGGCGCGCCCGGACCAGTCCCTGCGCCGCCCGCTGTCGGCGGCCCTGCACCTGGCCGTGCGGGAGCTGAGCGCCCCGGCCAGCGAGACCGAGCACGTCCTCGGTGTCCTCAAGTCCTTCGCGCTGCGTCACAACCAGGCCGACACCAAGGTGCGCGACCGGTGGCAGCCGGGCATCGACGTGCCCGTGGTCGCCGGGCGCGCGGACTCCGGCGACATGGAGATCGACCTCGTCGAGCTGCTCGTGGACATCGGGGGCCTCGCCGGCGACTGCGGCAAGGGCGTCGCGGTGTTCCTCGACGAGATGCAGGACCTGTCGGCGGAGGACGTGTCGGCGCTGTGCGCCGCCGCCCACGAGATCAGCCAGGCTGGGCTGCCGTTCGTCGTCGTCGGGGCGGGGCTGCCCCACCTCCCGGCGGTGCTGTCGGCGAGCAAGTCCTACAGCGAGCGGCTGTTCCGCTACGCCCGGATCGACCGGCTCGACCGCGAGGCCGCCGACCGCGCGCTCACCGCCCCGGCCAAGGAGGAGGACGCCGAGTTCACCCCCGACGCCCTGGACGCGATGTACGAGGCGACCGCGGGCTACCCGTACTTCGTCCAGGAGTACGGCAAGACCGTCTGGGACGTGGCGACGCGCAGCCCCGTCACCGCCGACGACGTCCGGGTCGCCGTGCCGATCGCGCAGTCGGAGCTGGCCGTGGGCTTCTTCGGCTCCCGCTACGAGCGCGCGACCCCGGCCGAGCGGGAGTACCTGCGCGCGATGGCCGACGTGCTCGCCCAGCCGCGCGACGCGACCGCGGACGAGGGCCTGGCCCGGGCCGACGGCGACGACGCCGTGCCGACGGCGGCCGTCGCCGCGCTGCTCGGCCGTAAGCCGCAGTCGCTGTCCCCGGCCCGGGACGCTCTCATCAAGAAGGGCCTGGTCTACAGCGCCGAGCGCGGCCGGATCGCCTTCTCGGTGCCGCACTTCGGGCGCTACCTCCGCCGGCAGGACGGCTGAGTGGCAGACTCCGCGCCGACGCCGTGCGGGTCGCCGGCGCGCCTCAGGGGGACCGTATGACGCACCGACCGATGCCCGTCGCCGCCGCGCTGCTCGCGTCCGTGCTGCTCGGCGGCTGCACCCTCGGGGGCTCCGAGGCCGACGACGACCCCACCGGTGCGGCGCCGGGGCCCGGCGAGGGCCAGACGCAGGAGATCGGGGAGACCGTCGACGTCCTGCTGGCGGCGGCCGGCACCGAGAGCGTCGACCTGTCCGGCGAGCTGCCGGTGGTCGCCACCCGGCCGGCGTCGAGCAGCTACGGCGACTTCGAGGTCGACCTCAACGGGGTCGCGGTGCAGGAGGAGCTGATGACCGTCGTCTTCACGCTGCGGGTCCTGCGCGTCAGCGACAGCATCTTCTCGGTGAACGACGTCTTCGACGACGGGACCACCCGCGAGGGGGACGAGAACGGGGTCACGGCGTACAGCACCGACGGCGTGTACGTGCTCGACCCGGCTGAGGCCACGCGCCACCTCGTCGCCTACGACTCCGAGGGCACGTGCGTCTGCGCGGTCGCGCTCAACAGCGGCGGCGGGCTGGAGGAGGGGGGCTCGAAGACGTTCTCGTCCACCTTCTCCGCCCCGCCCGAGAGCACGACGACGGTCGACGTGGTCATCCCCTCGGTGGGCGCCTTCACCGGCGTCACGCTCGAGCGGTGAGCCGGGGCCGCACCTCCGGCGCCGCCGGGTCTCTGCTCGCGGCCTCGGCCGCTGTCGCCGCGGTGTCGCTGGTCCTGGTGGCGGCCCCGGCCTGGTCGGGCAGCTCGCCGGAGCCGACCGGGGCTGCCCGCACCGCGGTGCCGCCGGCGGCCGCCACCGGGGACGGGGTCGTCGCCACCGTGGACGGCGTCACCGCCGCGGTCGAGGGCGTGGTCGCCGAGATCGTGCCCCGCACCGCCAGCGAGGACGGGGCGCTCGAGCAGCAGGGAGACGCCGAGTTCACCCTCGCCGGCGACGTGTACTTCGACAGCGGGTCGGCCGTCCTGCTGCCCCGGGCCACCGCCGACCTGGCCGCCGTGGCCGCGCAGGTGCAGGAGGCCGGGGTGACCGCGCTGCAGGTGGTCGGGCACACCGACACCGTGGGCTCGGACGAGAGCAACCAGGTCCTCAGCGAGGCCCGGGCGGCCTCGGTCGTCGCCGCTCTGCAGCCGCAGCTGCCCGGGGTCACCCTCGTCGCCGAGGGCCGCGGGGAGACCGAGCTCATAGCGGCCGAGACGACCGAGGACGGCCAGGACGACCCGGTGGGCCGGGCGCTCAACCGCCGGGTGACAGTCCGCCCGGTCCCCTGAGCGCGAGCCCGTCGCCGCCGGCCCCGCGCCTCAGCGGCGCAGGTCGCCCAGCAGGTCGCTGAAGGACGGCGCCGAGGCGAACTCGTCGACGACGCGCTTCGGCTCGCGCGCGACCACCAGGTCGGCGAGCTCGTCGGCGGCGCGGCGGACCCGGCCGGCGAGCGCACCCGCCGCGTCCCCGTCGCCGCCCCAGTCCTCGCTGGCGGCGAAGACCCCGGTCGGGACCGTCAGCGCCCGCAGGTAGCTGAACAGCGGGCGCATCGCGTGCTCGAGGGCCAGCGAGTGCCGGGCCGTCCCCGCGGTCGCGGCGAGCAGCACCGGGGTGCCGTCGAACGCCGCCTGGCCGAGCAGGTCGACGAAGGACTTGAACAGGCCGGTGTAGCTGCCGCTGTACACCGGGGTCGCCGCGATGACGCCGTCCGAGGCCAGCACCCGGTCGATGTCCTCCTGGAGTGCCTGCGCGGCGAAGCCAGTGAGGGTCGCGTCGGTGATGGCGTGCGCCCGCTCGCGCAGGTCGACCGTGGTGACCTCGGCGGCCACCCCGCGCGCCCGGAGCGCCTCGGTGGTGGCGGCACCGAGCTGGTCGGCGAGCCGCCGGGTGGACGACGTCTCGCTCAGCCCGCCGTTGACGACGGTGATGGTGCGGGTCATGCGGGGACCTCGCTCTCGCTCGCAGTGGTGCTGGAAGAGGTGGCGCTGCTGGTGGCGTCCGTCTGCTGCCGGGCGGCGAGCAGGCTGGCGTGCGTCGGGGCGTCGGGCACGTGGGCGGGCCGGCCCTCGGCGAAGCCCTCGCGCAGGGCGGGCAGGACGTGCTCGCCGAGGAAGTCCATCTGCTCGAGCACGGTCGTCAGGGGGAGGCCTGCGTGGTCGAGCAGGAACATCTGCCGCTGGTAGTCCCCGACGATCTCGCGGTGCGCGAGCGTGCGCTCGATGACCTGCTGCGGCGAGCCCACCGTGAGCGGCGTCTGCTCCATGAAGTCCTCCAGCGACGGCCCGTGCCCGTAGACCGGCGCGACGTCGAAGTACGGCCGGAACTCCCGTATCGCGTCCTGGCTGTTGGGCCGGACGTAGACCTGACCGCCGAGGCCGACGATCGCCTGGTCGCGCGGGCCGTGGCCGTAGTGCTCGAAGCGCTGCCGGTAGAAGTCGACCATGCGACGGACGTGCGTGGACGGCCAGAAGATGTGGTTGTGGAAGAAGCCGTTGCCGTAGAACGCGGCCTGCTCCGCGATCTCCAAGCTGCGGATCGAGCCGTGCCAGACGAACGGAGGGACACCGTCGAGCGGTCGCGGCGTGGACGTGAAGCCCTGCAGAGGCGTCCGGTACTTGCCCTGCCAGTCGACGACGTCGGTGCGCCACAGCTGGTGGAGCAGGTCGTAGTTCTCGATGGCCAGGTGCAGGCCGTCGCGGATGTCCTTGCCGAACCAGGGGTAGACCGGCCCGGTGTTGCCGCGGCCGAGCATGAGGTCGACGCGCCCGTCGCTGAGGTGCTGCAGGAAGGCGTACTGCTCGGCCATGAGCACCGGGTCGTTCGTCGTGATGTGCGCGATCGAGGTGGAGAAGATGATCCGCTCGGTCTGCGCCGCGACGTAGGCGCTCAGCGTCGTCAGGGCCGACGGCACGAAGGGGTGGTCGTGGTGCTCGCCCACGGCGAAGACGTCGAAGCCGACCTCCTCGGCCTTCTTGCCGATCTCGACCAGGCCCTTGATCCGCTCGTGCTGGGTCGGGGTCCGGCCAGTCGTCGGGTCGGGCGTGATGTCGCCGACGCTGAATACGCCGAGCTGGATGCCGCTCACCGGTGCCTCCTGCGGTAGTTGAACCGTGAACCGTTCGTCGACCACAACGCTACGGGTCCTAGCGGTATGCCGCCGCGGTGGTGGTGGCGTCCCCCGTTCGCTACCTTGTTGCGATGCTGTCGCACCAGACGGCAGGGCTGGGGCTCGGAGGGAGGGTCGATGGGGGTCGACCCTCCCGCCGGGGTGCATGTCGAGGTCCTGCTGCTCCGGCTGGTCAGCACGCCCGGCGGCGGGCCCGCGCTCGCCTCGCGCACGGTGCGGGCACCGCTGGGCGACGGCACCCCTGACGAGGTGGCGCGGCGGCTGGCGACGCGTCCTGCCGTGACCGACCGTGCCGTGGTCGACCGTGCTGCGACGACCCGGCCGGACGCTGACCTCGAGCTGCTCCACTCGACCTCGTGGCGCTTCGAGCCGGGGGAGGGCGTCGTCCTGACGTACGCCGCTCTGCCCGACCCTGACCCCACCGCGCCGGCGGTCCCGCTGCTGCACCCCGCCGTGGTGTCGTCCGGCGACCCGGTACGGCCGCAGCCGGACCTGCTCCACCCGCACCACGTCGTCGCGCACGCGGTCCGGCGCCGGCGGGGCAGGTGATGGCCGAGGAGGCGGCGAGGATGCCGACGGGCACCCATGCTGCCGCGCACGCGCAAGCGCACGCGGCGGCCTCCGTGGTCGTGGACCCGGCTGCCGGGGACCCGGCAGCAGCGGCGGACCGCGCCGCAGCCGTGGACCGCGCCGCAGCCGTGGACCCCGCCGCAGCCCAGGACCGCGAAGTCGGG
>NZ_JBBEOI010000027.1 GCF_037860755.1 Aquipuribacter hungaricus
GGCACCCGGGCGGCCGGGGCGCCGGCGGACGGCGACGCGGCGGCGCGGGCCTGGCGCGAGGCGACCCAGCCGGCGACGTCGTCGGGCACCTCCGCCGCCTCGGGCACCGACCCGCGGGACCACCGCAGCAGCAGCCCGAGCGCGTGCTTGCACGGGAACTTCCGGCTGGGGCAGGTGCAGCGCGACGCAGGACCGGTGAGGTCGACGGCGACGCGGTAGGCGGACGACCCGCTGCCGGCGCACCGGCCCCACAGCACGCCGCCCGTACCACCGGTGACGCCGACGCCGGTGGTGCTCGCGCCGGTGCCCTCCCAGGACGCGTCGACGCGGGCCAGGCCCTGGCCGGCGGCCGAGGCGGACGCGTCGGGCGCGAGCGCGAGCACCCGGCTCTCGTCCCACCTCGTGACCACGGCGCGACCGTACGTCACAGCCTCGACACAACCGAGGGGCCGTGGCGGGCCCGCGTCCAGGACCGCGCCACGGGTCGCTCAGCCGCCGGACGGGGTCAGCGCAGCCCCCCGGTCACCATCGGGTTGGCGTCCCGGCCGGCCATGACGTACCAGGCGGTGGCCCCGACGTGCTGGGACTGGAAGTAGCCGAACCCGAAGCCGGAGTCGAGCAGGCTGGACGCGGCGACGACCCCGGACGCGGCCGGGAGCACCTGCCCACCGACCCGCTGGCCCTGGCCGACCTCGCGCTGGGCGACGGCGACCTGGTCGAGCAGCTGCCGGGCGGCCCGACGGTCCCCGCCGCGTCGCCGGTCCGCCAGCGCGCACGCCAGCTGCGCGGTGCCCTCGAGCCAGACGCCCTGCGGGTGGACCTGGGTGCCGTTGTACTGCGCCGTCGAGCGCAGGCTGGCCGAGCTGAAGGTCACGCCGGACACCTGGATCCCGTCGGGCAGCTGGCTGGTCGGCTGGGAGGCGTCGTCGGTGGCGGCGAGCTCGCGACCGGCCCAGTCCAGCGCCCGGGCGTACTCCTCGTCCTGCAGCGCGAGCCAGCTCCAGGTCTGCGGGTCCAGCGGCAGCGGGTCGGGGTTGATCGTCACGCCGTCGTTCGACCCCGTGAAGAAGAAGCCCTCGACCGGCTCCCAGACGCGCTCGACAAAGGCCCGCGCGTGGGCGGCCTGCTCGAGCCAGTCCTGGTCGCCGGTGGCCGCGGCGAGCTGAGAGAAGAAGCCGACGCAGTCGATGTTGTGCTCGGTCGACTTGTTGGGGACCGGCTGGTTGCCCCCGGTCACCCCGAACGAGAAGCCGCCCAGGCCCACCTCGGAGCGGGTGTTCGAGACGATCCAGCCGGCGATCCGCAGCGCGCCGGCCAGGTAGCGCGGGTCGCCGGTGTGCTCGGCGAGCTGGACGAGCGCCATGCCGGGCCAGGCCATGTCTCCGACGGCGGTGCCGAGGAAGCCGAACTGGTAGCCGACGTTCGCCCCGCCGTCCGGCAGCACGAAGTCGTAGGGCGAGGGGACGCCGTCGTAGAAGGTGTACGGCCCGACGTTGTACGCCTGCCGCAGCCGGCCGTCGTCGTAGCCGGGGTCGTTGTCCTGGGCGTGGAGCAGGCCGTCGCCGAGGGTGCGGGCGAGCGCCACGTCCCGGCCGGTCAGGGCCGCGCACACCGCGAACGCGTTGTCGTAGACGAACGCGGTGCTGAACAGGCCGTTCTCGTCGGAGTAGCTCTGCGCCAGTCGCGGACCGCTGCCGTCGGCGGCGGGGTAGGCGTCGGTCATCCGGCGGAGGAAGTCCTCGGCGCGGGCGAGCAGGCGCGGCGAGGACAGCCCGGCTGCCTGTGCCGGGGTCGACAGGGCGAGCGGGCCGGCGACGGCGGCGGCCGCCCCCAGGCGGAGCACGCCGCGGCGGGAGGCCTGCCAGGCCTGGGTGTCGGGGGTCTGACCGGTCCGCACGGGGTGCCTCCACAGGGGTCGACGTCGTCGTCGCCGGTCAGCCTGCGTCGTCGTGGGAGCGCTGTCAAAGCAGGTGCGCGACCCGTCGCTACTCCGGCTCGTTGACCCCGCCCAGGAGGAACGGCGTGGTGACGCCCGCGTAGGCCAGGTGCGCGACGAGCCCCTCGGCGGCGTGCGGCAGGTTGTGGCAGTGGTCCATCCACACACCCGGGTTGTCGGCGAGGAAGGCGATCTCGTAGGTCTCGCCGTCGCCGACGTGCAGGGAGTCCACCCACCACGGGCTGCCGGTCGCGGGCTCGCCGTCGCGGGACAGGACGAGCGCGTGGTGCCCGTGCAGGTGCATGGGGTGCCCGTCGCCGCTGCTGTTGGTGATGGTCATCCGGACGACGTCGCCCTCCTCGACGAGGAACATCGGCACGTCCGGGAGCATCCGGCCGTTGACGGTCCACCACAGCCCGGGACGGCCGTCGAGGAACCCCGGGCGCCGGACGATCCGGTAGCCGAACTCCCGGTCCGCGCGCGACGGGTCGAGACCGGTCGGGGCGGGCGTGCCGTAGGTCAGCAGGTCCAGCCGCTCGTACGGCCGGGGCTCGGCGACGGGGTCGGCGCCCGCCGGCCCGACGACCAGCGCGGTGCCCCCGCCGACCTCGACGCGCGCGCCGCCGGGCGGGACGACGAGCTCCAGGTCCGCCCGGGCGCCGGCGGTGACCTGCACGCCGACGTCCTCCAGCTCGGTCGGGCCGACGAGGTCGGTGCCGTCGACGGCGAGCAGCCGGAACGGCGCCCCCGACACCCACGTCGTGAGGGCTCCGTTGTCGGTGCTCACCACGCGCACCCGGACCGTCGACCCGGGCTCAGCGAGGTGGCGGACATCCCCGGTCGCCCCGTTCATCGTTCGCCTGCCGGCGTACTGGTGGACGAGCGCCACCACGTCCGCCGCGGGGGCGTCGCCGGCGGGCGTGCCGTCGGCGGGCTCGACGACGAGCGCGCCGAGCAGGCCCCGCCGCACCTGCTCGTGGGACAGCTGGTGGGAGTGGTACCAGTACGTCCCGGCGTCCTCGGCGACGAAGCGGTAGACGTGCTCCCCGCCGACCCGCACGGCGTCCTGCGTGACACCAGCCACGCCGTCCATGCCGCCGGGCACGTCCACGCCGTGCCAGTGCAGCGTCGTCCCGCCCTCGACGGACTCGTTGACCAACCGCACCTCGACGAGCTGGCCCTGCACGACCCGGATCTCTGGACCGGGCGAGGTGCCGTTGACCGTGTAGCCGTCGACGACCGTGCCGTCGCCGAGCTCGACGGGCTCCGCCCGTGCGGTGAGGGTGATGCTGACGTCGGCGGGGCGGTCCGCGGGCGGCGCCAGGGCCTCGACCGAGACGGCGGCTGCGCCGTGCCCGTCCTGGGTCTCGTGACCACCGGCACCCGCCCCGTGCCCGCCGTGGTCCTGCGGCGCAGGTCCCCCGCCGAGGTCGACCACCCCCATGTCGTGGGCGCCGTACGACGACGGCAGCAGCGACGCCTGCCAGGACCACGCCGGCACGGCGACGAGCCCGGCCGCCGCCAGCACGCTGAGGAGCACCACCGCGCGCCTGAGGGGACGGACCGGGCGCACCGGACGGGCAGGGCTGACCGGACGGGCGGCGCTGACCGGCTCGTCGGGGCTGCCGGGACCCGGCACGCTCAGACGGTGCGGCCGACGGGACGCGCCTCGGCCGCGCGGGGGACCACGACGGGCGCGTCCGTGGGCTTGGCCCGGCGGGCGGCGGTGGACGCGACGCCCAGCAGGACGAGCGCGTTGGCACCGTGCAGGAGCCCGGCCAGCGGCAGACCGTGCCCGAACATGCCGAGCAGCACCTGCAGGACGACCAGGCCGAGCACCCCGCCGGCCCACGCCACGCCCCGCGGCACATGCGCGACGAACGAGACGACGAGCAGGGCGAGCGCGACCAGGGGGATGAGCATCATCCCGTTCATGCCGTGGACCATGAAGCCCACGACCTCGGGGAAGAGCTCCTCGCCGCTCTCCATGGCGGCGGCGTCGAGCGTGCCGCCGTCGGCGACCCAGGCCGTCAGGCCGGTCATCGCCCACGCGATGGCGGCGGCCTGGACGACGACGAGGAACGCGACGAGCGAGGCGAGGACGCGGTAGGCGGTTCTCATGGCGGGCCTTCCTGGACGGGCGGTGGTGCGTCGGCACGACGGCACCGGGGCGCACCGCAGGAGGAGGTGCGCCCCGCCCTGATACACGGGAGGCAGGACGGGCGGCGATCGCCGCCGCTCCCGTCAGCCGGCGGCCGGGGCGCCCGCCAGGTCCACCCCGGCACGGGCGGCGACGACCTTGATGAGCGCCGAGGCGTTCTCGCCGCCGTAGCCGCGCTCGACCGCCTCGTCCAGCGACGAGCGCACGACCGCCACCGTCGGCACGGGGGTGCCCAGGGAGTCGGCGAAGTCCTGGATCAGGCCGGCGTCCTTGACCATGAGGTCGAGCGCGAAGGACGGGCTGTAGTCGCCGGCGAGGACCGTCGGGCCGACGCCGTCGAAGATGGGCGAGCGGAAGTCGGTGACCGCGAGCACCTCGAGCACCGTCGCGAGGTCCAGCCCCGCGGAGCGGGCGAGGGTGAGGGCCTCGCCGAGCGCCTCCAGCTGCGCGGCAACCAGGAGGTTGCCGACGAGCTTCATGCGTGCGCCGGAGCCCTGGGGACCGAGGTGGTGGACGGTCTCGGCGAGCACGTCCAGCACCGGGCGCACCCGGGCGAGGACGTCGGCGTCACCGCCGGCGACGATCCAGAGCCCGCCGGCAGCGGCCTCGCCCTTCGAGCCGAACACCGGGGCGTCGAGGAACGGCACCCCGCGGGCCGCGAAGGCCGCGGCCTCCTCGTCGGACAGGCCGGGGCTGATGGTGGACAGGTCGACGACCACCTGGGAGGCGGTCGCCACCTCGGCGACGCCGCCCTCCCCCAGGACCACGGCACGCACGGCAGCGTCGTCGGCGAGGCAGTACAGGACCACCTCGGCGCCCTCGAGCGCCTCGGCGACGCTGCCGGCGGAGCGGGCACCGAGGTCGGAGACGTCGGTGGGGGTGCGGTTGTGGACGGTGACGTCGTGGCCGGCGGCGGTGAGGTTCGCGACCATGCCGCGGCCCATCGTGCCGAGGCCCAGGTAGGCGATGGAGGTCATGCGGGTGGTCTCCTCAGGAGTGGGGGGTGGTGGCGGGGCTGGCGGCGTGCCAGGACTCGAGGAAGCGCCAGAAGGCCGTCGCCCCCGGGTCCTGCAGCCCGATGCTGCGTTCCTGCAGCCAGGACGCGCGGCCGCGGCGCGACTGCAGGCCGCGGGTGTCGACCACCGCGCGACCGGCGGCCTGGATGGCGGCCTCGAGCCCGGCGCCCGCGTCGGCGGCGGCCTCGAGCGCGTCGGCCGCCGGCATGATCGCGTCGAGGATGGTCTTGTCCCCCAGCTGCGTCTTGCCGCGCTGGGCGATGTTCTCCCCCGCCGCCCGGACGAAGCGGCCGGCGTCGGCGACGTCGACCTCGTCCCGGTCGGTCCACACCTTGGAGCCGGCGAGCAGACCGCCGGCCACGAGCGCGGCCATGGTCGACGGGTTGGCGTTGGCGAAGGCCTTGGCGCACTCCCGGGCGAGCAGGCTCGGGGAGGTGTCCTCGGGCAGCTGTTCCAGCGCCGCGATGACCGCCTCCGCGCCGAGGGAGATGGTGATGCCCAGGTCGCCGTCGCCGAGGGCCTGGTCGAGGTCGCGCAGCTCGTCGGCGTACCCGACGAGCTCGGCGAGGCTGCTGCGGACGGCGGCGTTCATGTCGGGCGCGCGCACGGCTCAGCCCTCCTGGAAGAACGGGCTGCGGGCAGGGGCGTCGAGCAGCGCGAGGCGTGCGTCGTCCAGGGCGAGCAGCGAGATCGACGCCCCGGCCATCTCCAGGCTCGTGGCGTACTCCCCGACGTAGCGCCGGGCGATGGTGACGCCCTGCGCGGCGAGGATCTGGTGCACGCGGCGGTACAGCACGTACAGCTCCTCCAGCGGGGTGGCGCCCATGCCGTTGACGAGCACCGCGACGCGGTCGCCGTCGGCCAGGCCGAGGTCCGCGACGAGCGCCGGGACCAGCCGGTCCGCGATCGCGTCCGCGGTCTCCAGCGGACCGCGGTGGATGCCGGGCTCGCCGTGGATCCCGATGCCGATCTCCATCTCCCCGTCCGGCAGGTCGAAGCTCGGCTGCTGCGTGGTGGGCAGGATGGTCGGTGACAGGCCGATGCCCATCGTGGCGGTGTGCTCGACGACGTCCTCGGCGACGGCGGCCACCTGCTCGAGGCTGTCGCCCCGCTCGGCGGCCGCGCCCGCGGCCTTGTAGGCGAAGAAGATGCCGGCGACGCCGCGGCGGTCGGTCTTGCGCTCCTTGGGCTGGCTGGCCACGTCGTCGCGCCCGAGCACCGTCCGGGTCTCGATGTCCTCGAGCTCCGCCAGGTCCGCGGCGAGGTCGAAGTTGAAGACGTCACCGCCGTAGTTGCCGTACAGGTAGAGGACGCCGGCGCCGCCGTGCACGGCCTGGGTGGCCTCGAACACCTGCTGCGAGCTCGGGGAGCTGAACACGTTGCCGATGGCCACGCCGGAGCACAGGCCTGCGCCGACGTAGCCCTTGAACAGCGGCAGGTGGCCGGAGCCGCCGCCGGTGACGATGCCGACCTTGCCCGCCACCGGCGCGTCCGCACGCACGAGGATGCGGCGGTCGTCCCCGGGGACCTTGAGCAGGTCCGGGTGCGCGAGCAGGATGCCGTCGACGAACTCGTCGACGAAGGCGGCCGGGTCGTTGATGATCTTCTTCATGTGTCCCTCCGGGAACGGGGTGGCGCTGGTCTGGGGGGTCCTGCTCAGGTGACGACGGCGGCCTCGGTGGCGCTGTCGGCGTCGGTGCGGGGCGGTCTGCCGCGCCGGCGCCCGCGCCACCGCACCGTGTCGCTGACCATCACGGCGACGAGGATGACCCCCTGGGCGATGGCGTACTCGTACGACGACAGCCGGATCGCGGTGAAGCCGCTGGCGACGATCTGCAGCGTCAGGGTCGCCAGGACGACCCCCGCGACCGTCGCGAACCCGCCGTTGGGGTTCGTCCCGCCGAGCACGGCGATGACGATGACGAGCAGCACGTAGGAGGCGCCGTAGTCGGCCGAGGCGGTGGGGTTGCGGGTGAGGAACAGCACCCCGGCGATACCGCCGAGCAGGCCGGTCAGCAGGTACGTCCGGGTGAGCACCGAGCGGCTGTCGACGCCGGAGTAGCGGGCGGCGACCGGGTTGGCCCCCTGCAGCTGGATCTTGAGGCCGACCGGCGTCCGGTTGACGACGACCGCGACGGCCGCCGCGACGAGCAGGAAGACGAGGAACAGCACGGGGACACCGGCCACCGTGGACTGGCCGACCGCAGTGAGGACTGCCGGGGAGCCGTAGAGCACGCTCCCGCCCGTCCACACGATGGCCAGGCCGTTGAAGACCTGCATGCTGCCCAGCGTCGCGAGGATCGGCGTGATGCCGACCCGGGAGACGAGCACCCCGTTGACGGCGCCGCACAGCAGGCCGACGGACGCCCCGAGCAGCACGAGCAGCGGCGCGCTCTGCTCGGCGAGCGCGGGGTCCGAGGCTGCCAGGGCGCTGAACGCCATGGACATGGAGATCGCGGACAGGTTGGCGATGGCCACGAGCGACAGGTCGATGCCGCCCGTGAGCATCGCCAGCATCATCGCCACCGCGAGGACACCGATCTCCGGCGAGGCGACCATGATGTTCTGGAGGTTGATCGGGCTGAGGAAGACCCGCGGGTCCAGCACGGCGAAGAACGAGAAGGCGACGACGAGCAGGACCGCCATCCGGCCGAGCCGGCGGTCCACCTGCAGCCGCGACACGAGCCCGCCGACACCACCGGGGCCGCCGGTCGCGCCGCCAGGCCCGTCCGGCCGTCCGGCCGTGCCGGGGGCGGTGCGCTGGGAGGTGCTCATGCCGGCACCCCTTCCTCGTCGTGGGCGTGGACGGTGGTGGCGGACCGCCGGGCGGCCAGCGCCTGGACGCCCACGCCGACGATGAGCAGCAGGCCCACCGCGGTGCGCTGCCAGGCGCTGGGGACCCCGGCGAGGATGAGGCTGTTGTTGATGACCTGGACGAGCAGGACACCCAGCGCGGTGCCCAGCACCGAGCCGCGCCCGCCGAAGATGGACGCCCCGCCGAGGACGACCGCGGCGATGATGTCGAGCTCCCCGCCCACGAGGTCCTGCGGGCTGGCGCTGCGACCCATGATCATGAAGATGAGGCCGCCGGCCGCCGCCATCATGCCGACGACGACATAGACGACCATCTGGGTCCGGGCGACCCGGAAGCCCGCCCGGCGCGCCGCCTCGGGGTCCCCGCCGATGGCGTACACGGCCCGGCCGAACATGGTCCGACGGAGCACCCAGGCCACCAGCAGGCAGAGCAGGACGGGCGCGACGACCATGGCGGTGAGGCTCACCCGCCGGCCCCCGACGGTGGTCTCGACGATGTCCACCGTGGACAGCGCGGCGAGCGGGCCGGGCAGGTTGGCGACGTACGCCGCCCCGACGTAGGTGAGCAGGACGCCGCGGAAGATGCCCTGCGTGCCGAGGGTGACGATGAGCGTGGGCAGGCGGAACCGGGAGATGACGACCCCGTTCACGAGCCCCAGCAGCGCCCCGATGGCGAGGGCGCAGAGCACGGCCCCGACGATCCCGAGCCCGAGCGGGTCCGTGGCGGTGAGCAGCACGGTGGAGTAGGCCGCGAACACGGCGATCGCCGCGAAGGACACGTCGATGCCGCCGGAGATGATGACGATGAGCACGCCGAGGGCGAGCACCAGCGGCACGATCGAGCTGCGGAGCACCGCGAACAGCGTCGAGACCGAGAAGAACGCAGGGTTCGCCAGCGACATCCCGATGACGAGCACCACCAGGACGAGCACGAGCACGCCCTCGTTGTTGGCACCGCGGAACCTGCTCATGCGGCCATCCTCGTCAGGATGGTGCCGACCTCGACCTCGTCGCCGACCAGCGTGTGCACCAGCCGGCCCTGCCGGATGACCAGCACCCGGTGGCAGCTGGCCACGAGCTCGGGGGCGTCGTCGGAGATGATGACGACGGCCATCCCGCGGGCGGCCTCGCCCCGCAGCAGCTCGAGGATGTCGGCCTTGGAGCCCACGTCGACGCCGACGGTCGGGCCGTTGAGCATGAGGATGCGCGGGCGGGTGGCCAGCCACTTGCCGAGCACGACGCGCTGGGCGTTCCCGCCGGAGAGCGAGCGGACCGGGGCGGCAGCGTTGGGCGCCTTGATCCGCAGCCGGGTGAACAGCCCGGAGATGGTGCCGCGGATCCGGCGCGCGTCCAGGGTGCCCCAGCGCGTGCGGTGGGCCGCCAGCGAGCCGGCGATGATGTTGTCGGCGATGGACTTCTCCATGAAGAGGCCCTGCGAGAGCCGGTCCTCCGGCACGTAGCCGATCCCGGCGCGCACGGCGTCGTCGATCGAGCGCAGCCGGACCGGCTGCCCGGCCACGCGGACCTCGCCGGACTCGCTCGGCAGCACCCCGAAGAGGGACTCGGCGAGCTCGGTCCGCCCGGACCCGAGCAGCCCCGTGATGCCGAGGATCTCGCCCTCGCGCAGCTCGAAGCTGATGTCGGAGTACGCGCCCCGCAGGCTGAGCCCGCGCACCTGCAGCACGGGCTCGGCCCCCGCAGGCAGCTCGCTGACGACGCGGGAGATGTCGACCTCGCGGCCGGTCATGTGGGTGGCGATGCTCTCGCGGTCGAAGTCCTGCACCGGGCCGGTGACCACGTGCGCGCCCGAGCGCAGGATGGTGAGCCGCTGGGACACGGTGAGCACCTCGTCCAGCTTGTGCGAGACGAACATCAGGGCGACCCCCCGGCGGCGGAGGGTCTCGACCAGCCCGAAGAGGCGGTCGACCTCCTGGTGCGTGAGGGCCGTCGTGGGCTCGTCCATGATGATGATCCGGGCCTCGTTGACCAGGGCGCGGCAGATCGCGGTGAGCTGCTTGTCCGCCACGGACAGCCGCTCGACGTCGGCGTCCAGGTCGAGCGAGAGCCCGAGCTCGCCGACGATGGCCTCCGCCGCGGGGCGGGCGGCCCTGGCGGAGTACAGCCGACGCCGGTCGGCGACCGCGGCGGTCAGGACGATGTTCTCGGCGACGGTGAGGTTCGGGAACAGCGAGAAGTCCTGGTAGATGACCTGGATCCCGCTCTTGATCGCGGCCGCCGCGTCCATGGACCGGTGGGCGACGCCGTCGACGACGATCTCGCCCGAGTCGGGCTTCTCGACGCCCGAGATGATCTTGATCAGCGTCGACTTCCCGCAGCCGTTCTCCCCCGCCAGGCAGTGGACCTCGCCGGGGAGCAGGTCGAGGGAGACGCCCTTGAGGGCGGCCACCCCGCCGTAGGTCTTGCGGATGTCACGGACCTGCAGCACGGGTACCGCTGCGTCGGTGCCGGGGGGTGCGGTCATGGCTGTCCTCTCGGGCGCGCGACCGGCGACCGGGACGGCCCCTCGCAGGGCCGCCCCGGTCACGGGCGGGACGGGGCTGGGCTCAGAAGTCGAACTCGGCCGCGGCAGCCGCGTCGGCCTCGACGGCCGCGTCGCCGGCGTAGACGTTGTCGAAGCCCTCGACCTTGACCAGGGACTCGTAGCCCTCGATGCCGAGGTCGGTGCCCTCCTCGACGGTGCCGCCGTCGGCGAGGATCTCGGCGATCTTCAGCTGGGCCTTGCCGGCCAGGGCCGGGTCCCAGAAGAAGATCTTGTCGATGGAGCCGTCGGCCAGGTACTTCTCGGCCGCGGACGGGATCGAGGTGCCCATGACGCAGACGTCGTCCTCGAGGCCCGCCTCGAGCACCGCGCGCGCGATACCGGGCACGTCGTTGCCCGCCGAGCCCTGGAAGCCCTTGATGTCCGGGTACTTGGCCAGGACCTCCTTGGCCTTCTCGTAGGCGGCGTTCTCGTTGTCGGTGCTCTCGATCGGGTCCTCGACCCGGGTCATGCCGGGGAAGTTCTCCTGCTGGTTCTCGTAGGCCGCGCCGACCCACTCCATGTGGGTCTTGGCGGTGAGGCCGCCGACGAACTGGACGTACTCGCCCTCGCCGGACATGCACTCGCCCAGGTTGTCCATGATCTGCGAGCCGTACGCGGCGTTGTCGAACGCCTCGATGTCGATGTCGACGTTCTCGATGCCGGACGCCTCGTGGGAGACCACGATGATCCCCTGCTCGCGGGCCTGGGCCAGGACGTTGGACAGCGCCTCGGGCGAGTTCGGGACCACGGTGATGGCCGTCGGGCTCTGGGCGATGAGGTCCTGGATGATCTGGATCTGCTTCTCGGGGCTGACGTCGTCGGCACCCTCGACGCGGGCGTCGATGCCGGTCTCCTCGGCGTACTCGTCCACCCCGACCGCCATGCGGTCGAACCAGGCGATCCCCTGGAGCTTGACGACGGTGACCATGGTCTTGTCGCCCGACGCCGCGGCGCCGTCGGCGGAGCCGCCTGCGGCCGGCTCGGCGGTGGTGCCGCCGACGGACCCGCAGCCGGCGAGAAGAGCGGCCGCGGCACCCGTGGCCACGACGAGGGCAAGTCTGTTGCGCATGTTCCGTCACTCCTTCGTGAACGTGGGCACGGCTGCCGGCTGCTGATGAGCGGACCCGTGCGTGCTTGGCCTGACCGTACGACCGGATCGCGCGCCGTGTCGAGCACTTTGCGGCACGCGACCCATGAATCGCGCAGAAAGTTGCGCGATATCGCGCAGGTACGTTGCTAGGCTCCCGGCGGGCCATCAACGAGGGGGAGTCATGTCGCGCCGTCGGGACATCACCGTGCTGCTCCAGCAGCAGGGCTTCGCGAGCGTCCGCTCGCTCGCCGACGCCTTCGGGGTCGACACCTCGACCGTGCGGCGGGACCTGGAGAAGCTCGAGGCCCAAGGCCTGGTCGAGCGCACCCACGGCGGGGTCGTGCCGGTACGGCGCGAGGAGCCCGCGGTGCAGGGCCCCCCGCCCGGCACCCACCAGCCGGAGAAGGAGGCCATCGGCGCGGCCATGGCCGAACGGGTCCTCGAGGGCCAGACGATCATCCTGGACTCCGGCTCCACGACGCTCGAGGTCGCGCGCCACCTCACGCACTCCCGGCTGACGGTGGTCACCCACGACCTGCGCGTCGGCCTGGAGATCGCGAGCAAGCCGTCGATCCACCTGGTCTTCATCGGCGGCGAGCTGCTGCCGAGCGGGCTGGCCATGTGGGGCCCGACGTCGGTCCAGCAGATCGAGACCATGCGGGTCAACGTGGCGATCTTCGGCGCGGACACCGTCACCGACGACGGCATCTTCTCGACGTCCAGCTACGAGACCGAGCTCAAGCGCAAGATGCGCTCGGTGGCCAGCGAGGCGTTCTTCGTGGCCGACAGCAGCAAGTTCGGCCGCGAGGCGCTGTTCCGGGTGTTCGGGTTCGAGGACTTCACCGCGGGCATCACCGACGCCACGCTCGACCCCATCCGAGCGGCGCGCTTCCCCGTGCCCATCATCCGCGCGCCCCTGCCGGCACCGGTGGGCCCTCAGCGCAGCAGCGCGCTGCGCTCCCCCCAGCCGCGGCGGACCGTCTCGCGCTGAGCGCCGCCCCACGACGCCGGCCGGACGAAGCCGCCGCCCCGCGGCGGCCGGGAGGACCTGCCCCCCGCCCCGCCGCCACCGTTCCCTCGCCGCCCGTCCCCGGACGAGCTCCTGCGACCCCCGTCGCGGACCACCGGTCCCCGCACCCTGCCTCCCCCAGCCCCGCACGGACGGACCTGCGCCGCCCCGGCAGACGCTAGGAGCCGGCCACCGGGACGTCGATGCGTAGAACTACGTAGGTGGCCACCGTCCCTGGCCCTCGCCCCGGGTCCCGGCCTACCGTGGCGGGCTACGGCAGGGAGGAGCGCCGTCATGACGTCGTCCGGCCGCGACCTGGCCGCCGCGCTCGACTTCGCCGCCGAGGCCGCCACCGTGCAGGACGGCGAGGACGTGACCGGCGTCCTGCTCCCCGCCCTGTGCCGGCTGGTCGACGCGCCCGGCGCCGTCGTCCACGAGGTCGACCTGGCGGTGGCCGCCGAGTACAACCTGTTCTGGCCCGAGGCCCTGGCCGACGGCGCGGTGCTCGCCGCCTATGCCGCCGTCATGCGCTCCCACCCGTTCTTCCGGCTCGCGGTCGCCGGCGCCGAGCTCGAGGGGGTCAGGATCTCCGACCTCATGCCGCGGCAGCAGTGGCGCTCCAGCGAGGTGTACGGCGAGGCGCTGCGGTTCCTGTGGGCCGAGGACCAGATGACGACGTTCCTGTCGCGGCAGGGCACGCGCGCCCAGGGCCTCAGCGTGGTGACCGACGGCCGGCCGTTCACCGAGCGGCAGCGCCGGCTGATGCTGCTCGTCCGGCCGCACGTGCGTGCCGCGGTGCGGCGCACCCACCACCCGGGCGCCTCTCACCGGGTGCTGCAGGTCGGCACGCCGTCGACGTGGCTCGCCGCGCCCTGCGGCACGAGCGCGGCGACCGTCGTCCCGGGCCCGCGCCTGACGCCCGCCGAGCAGCGTGTCCTCACCGAGGCCGCCGCCGGGCTGACCAGCGCCCAGATCGCCCGGCGGGTCGGCGCGGCCCCCCGCACGGTGGAGAAGCACCTGGAGCACGCCTACGGCAAGCTCGGCGTCACCAACCGCGTCGCGGCGCTGCAGGTCCTCGGCGTGCCGCGGCAGGCCTCCCCCGGCGACCCGCGGCCGACGGTCGTCCTCCCCGGGTGCGTGCTGGCCGGCTGAGTCGGCGGCGATCCCCGGACTGGGTGCCTCGCCGGCACCCGTCGTCCGGTCACCACTGGCCTGTGGGGATGGTCACCGCCGGCGCGGCACCGCGACGCGCATCCCGTCCTCCGCCGCCACGACGTCGTCGTGGACCTGCTGCGCCTCGGCGAGGAACGGCTCGCCGGAGTCGCCGTAGCGCTGGGAGAAGTGGGTGAGGACGAGCCGGCGGGCCCCGGCGCGGGCGGCGAGCTCGCCGGCCTGCCGGGCGGTGAGGTGGCCGTAGCGCTCGGCGAGGTCGCGGTCGGCGTCCAGGAACGTGGACTCGCAGACGAGCAGGTCGACGCCCCGGGCGAGCGCGAGGGCGCCGTCGCAGGCACGGGTGTCCATGACGACGGCGACCGACTGGCCGGGCCGCGGTTCGCTGACCTCGTCCAGCGCCACCCGCCGACCGCCCATCTCGACCACCCCCTCCCGCTGCAGCCGGCCGACGTCCGGGCCGGCGACGCTGAGGGCGGCCAGCCGCTCCGGCAGCATGCGGACGCCGTCGGCCTCCTGCAGCCGGTAGCCGACCGTCGGCACCCGGTGGTCCAGCGCGACGGCGGTGAGCGTCCACGCCGCGCCGTCGGCCACGACCACGCCGGGGGCCGGCGTCGGCGGGACCGGCGCGGGCCGTACCTGCAGGGTCTCCACGTGGGCGCTGGAGGCGAGCAGGGCCGCCACGTGCGCCTCGCCGCCGGCCGGGAAGTGGACCGGCACCTCGCGCGCCACGCCGTCCAGGGCCATCCGCTGGACCACGCCGGGCAGGCCCAGGCAATGGTCGCCGTGCAGGTGCGTGAGACAGACGCGCGTCACCGACGACGCGGACACGTCGGCGTACGTCATCTGCCGCTGGGTGCCCTCCCCCGGGTCGACGAGCACGCCCTCGCCGTCCCAGCGCAGCAGGTAGCCGTTGTGGTTGCGCGCGCGGGTGGGCACCTGCGAGGCGGTGCCCAGGACGACCAGCTCGCGGACCACGGGCCCAGCGTGCCGCAGCGACCACCGGCCGGCCCGAGGGCGCAGCGGCATCCTCGGTGAGGACCAGCCCGTGACGCAGACGAGCCCCGCACCGACGGACGGTGCGGGGCTCGGCTGCTGACCGGTCAGGGGCTAGCCGCGCGGGCTGCCCTTCGTCGGGACGGTCCGCACCGCGACGCTCCCGTCGACGGGGGCGCCGCCGACGGTCGTGCCGGTGAGCAGGAGCTCGGTGTCGCCGTGCTCGATGCCGGTGAGCTGGACCCTGACGGTGCAGACCAGGTCGGCCACGCCGTCCCGGTCGAGGTCCCCGCCGGCCTCGCACGTGGTGACCGAGTCCTCGTCACCCGTCGCGCCGAAGCGCAGCGAGCCGGTGTCGAGGTCGGTCACCGGGGCGAAGCCGGGCTTGGACAGCACGGTGAGCGACAGCTCGCCGCGGCTGCGGGGGTTGACGACGGCGGGCTTGCCGCCGGCTCGCAGCTGGAGCTCGACGCTCACGGGCTCCTGGGCGGTCGGCTCGACGAAGACCGCGGTCGTCCGCGCCGGCACCGTGAAGGTGCCGCCGGCGAACGTCGCGCCCTTGACGACCGGGTCGGCGCCCTGCGCCTGCACCGGGCTGAGGACCAGCCCGGCGCCGGCGAGCTGCTCGGCGGTCCAGACCTGCTCGGTGCTGGTGGCGTTGAACACCGTCACCACGCGGTCCAGCGCCGGGTCGACCGGCTCGCCGACCGTGTCGTCCAGGTGCATGACGACCAGGCCGGGGACCTCGCTGCCGTCGAGGTAGGACAGCTTCTGCTGCACCTGCTCGGCGGTGGTCAGCGAGAACAGCGGCGACGAGCCCGCCACGCGGAGCAGGTCGCGGAACCGTGCGACCGAGGCCTCGATGTCCGCCTGCGCCGGCTCCACGCCCGGGTCCTCGAGGAGCGGCCGCATGTACGGCCACTTGTCCTCGTTGTCCGGTGCCGGCGGGAGGCCGACCCCGAAGTTGTTGGACTCGTAGGAGAAGTCGAGCACGTTGAAGTGGTCGCCGGAGTCGTAGCTGTTCCGGTCGAGCGACTTCGAGCGGAGCATGTCGGTGCCCGCGTGGAAGAACGAGACGCCCTGGCCGAGGGCGACCGTCGACAGCGACAGCTGCTGCATCCGCACCCGGTCCTCCATGGCGCTGCCCTGGGGCAGCTTGAAGGCCAGCGAGTCGAACAGCGTCTCGTTGTCGTGCGCCGAGACGTACAGGATGTTCTCCTGCGGGTCGGCGGTGTACCCCGTGGGGGCGCCGTTGTAGCTGACGTCCTTGCCGGTCACCGTCTCCCCGCTGCTCGACACGAACTCGTAGTCGGCGAGGTTGCCGGCCATGCCGACCTTGAGCTGGTCCATGCCGAGCAGGAGCCGCGCGCGCTGCGCCGCCTCGTCGCCGTTGACCGGGTCGCCGTTGGGGTCGGTGAGCAGCCCGGAGCCGAAGCCCTGGACGCGGGGGTTCTCGTCGAACGGCCCGCCGCCACGCACGGCGTCACGGAGCCGGTCGTTGAAGGTCCCGATGCCGGTGCCGGCCATGTTGGCCTGCGTGGCCTGCTCGAAGCGGGCGTCGTCCGCCACCTCGCCGAAGTTCCAGCCCTCGCCGTAGACGTAGATCCGCTCGCCGTCCACGCCGTCGGCCTGGACGGTGAGCGCGTCCAGCGCCGAACGCACGGCGAGCATGTTCGCCTTGGAGTGGTGGCCCATGAGGTCGAAGCGGAACCCGTCGACCTTGTACTCCTTCGCCCAGGTGACGACGGAGTCGACCATGAGCTTTTCCATCATCGCGTGCTCGGTCGCGGTGTTGGAGCAGCACGTGCTGTTGGCGACGCTGCCGTCCTCGAGCAACCGCTGGTAGTAGCCGGGCACGACCTTGTCCAGGACCGAGGTGTCCGCCTGGCCCGAGCTGGCGGTGTGGTTGTAGACCACGTCCACCACCACGCCCAGCCCGGTCTGGTTGAGCGACTGCACCATCTCGCGGTACTCGCGGACGCGGGTCGTCCCCTCGGGGTCGGTCGCGTACGAGCCCTCGGGCGTCGTGTAGTGGAACGGGTCGTAGCCCCAGTTGAAGGCGTCCTCCCCGGCCGCTGCGGCGACGGCCGCCTGCTGCTCCTCCGACGCCGGGCCGGCGTCGGGGACCTCGGGGACGACCTGCTGCGCGCGGTCCTCCTCGATGGTGGCGATGTCGAACGTCGGCAGCAGGTGCACCGTCGTCAGGCCCGCCTCGGCGAGCTCGCGCAGGTGCGTCATGCCGTCCGAGCCGGACTGCGTGAAGGCCTTGTAGGTCCCGCGCAGCTCCTCCGGCACCGTCTCGTCGCTGATCGAGAAGTCACGCACGTGCAGCTCGTAGAGGCTGATCTCCTCGGGCGTGGCCGGGGCCTGGGTGCCGACCGAGGACCAGCCCTGCGGCGCCAGGTCGGCGTCGGCGAGGTCGACGAGCTGTGACTTGGTCGAGTTCGTCGACAGGCTGACCGAGTACGGGTCGGTGACGACGTTGCGCTCCACCGCACCCGTCGAGGGCACGAAGACCTCGACCTCGAACAGGTAGTACTGGCGGTCCCAGCCGGCCTCGCCGGTGACGGACCAGACGCCGGAGGCCTCGTCGAGCTCCATCGCCGTCGTCGTCCCCGGCGCCGGGGCGGCCGGGTCGGTGAAGCGGTGCAGCGTGACGGACCGGGCGGTGGGGGCCCAGAGGCGGACCGTCGGGACGTCGCCGTCCCACGTGACGCCCAGCTCGGCGCCACGGGCGGCGTCGGCATAGAGGTCGTCGAGCACGCCCGGGACCTGCACGCCGGTCGCGCCGGTGCGGGTCTCGCCGCGGGCGGACGACACGGCGAGCTGGCCCCTGAGGGCCTCGGCGGCGTCGACGCCGTCCGGCACGCCGAGCGCCGCGTACCCGGCCAGGTGCGGCCACTGCTCGGCGAGCTCTTTCGGCAGCGTCTCCGACAGGTACTCCAGCTCGACGGTCTCGCCGCCACCGACCCCGCCGGGGGCGAGCTCGAGCCCGCCGTCGGCGGAGGTGTGGAGCGTGTACGTCGCCTCGGCGTCGTCCACGTCCCACGCGATGACGTCCTCGCCCAGCCAGTGGGCCTCGCTCGTCGCGAGGTCGCCCGGCTCTGCTCCGCTGCCTGCCTGCACGGGGAGCAGGTACCCCTCCTCGCCGGAGATGATCCAGACCTCGTGGCCGACGGTCACCAGGTCGAGCACCTGGTCCTCGGGCAGGTCCTTCTCGTCGCCCTTGTGGAAGATGTAGTTGAGGACGGTCGCGCCGTCGGCGAGCGCCACCTCGTAGACCTGGCCGAAGCGGTCGGTCGACACCGGCTGCAGCGGGCTGGCCCAGTCGGTGGGGTTCGCCGAGCCGGTCCAGGTGTGCAGGCCCCAGCCCTCGTAGCCGCCCGCCTCGCGGCGGTAGTGCAGGACCGCGAGGCCCTCCGCGGCGGCGGCGGTCGCGTGGAGCGTCTCGTCGCCGGAGACGACGAACACGTCGGCCTGCTGGGAGGGTACGAGGGACTGGTCCGGACCCGGGTCCTTCTCGTCCCCCCTGTGGACGATGAAGTTGAGCGCGGCGTCGACGTCGTCGACCGGCACGTCCCAGTAGGCCCCGAACTCGTCGACGCCCGTGGGGGGCAGCGGCGCGGTCCACTCGGTGCCGGTCACGGGGGCGTCGCCCCAGACGTGCAGGCCCCACCCGTCGTAGGCGCCGTCAGGGCGCTGGTAGTGCACCGTGACGAAGCCCTGGGCCGCGGCCTCGCTGGTGAAGACCTCGGCGCTGTCCGGCCGCAGCCACACCTCGGGCGTCAGCGAGGGGTTGGCGAACCGGTCGGCGTCGGTGCCCTTCTTGTTCCCGGCGGAGTCCACGGCGATGAAGCCGATGTCCTGGTTGGCGCCGTCGGAGGTGTCGGTCGGGATGGCACGGAAGACGCCGTAGTCGTCCTCGCCGGCCCAGTCCAGGCCGTCGGGGTAGGTGCGCCCGTCCAGGAGGCCCGGCTCGACGTCGCCGAAGGCCCACAGGCTGACGTCGTCGACGTCCGCGGTCTCCGGGTAGTGGACGACCAGGTAGTCCTGGAGCCCGCCGACCGGCGGCTGCGGCTCCTCGCCGACCGTGACGGCCGCGCTCTGCGCACCCGCCGTGTGCCCGGCCATGTCGTCGACGACCGCGGCGACCTCGACGGTCGTCCCGGCCTCGAGCGCCTCGGTGTCCACCGTCACGCGGTAGGGGGCGTTGTCGTCGGTGCCGGCGTAGGTCCACTCCCCGCCGTCGGTGCGGCTCATGAAGCTGACCTCGGCGTACAGGTCGCGGTCGAGGGTGGCCTCGAAGACCTGCGCCTCGCGGGTCTGGCCGTCGAGGTCGAAGTCCAGGACCTCGGTGGCCTGGACGCTGATGCCGGGGGCCGCCTGGCTGACGGGCAGCGGGGCGGAGGCGACGTAGACGGCGGAGCCGAGCGCGGGCACCGTGACGGTGACCGCGCCGTCCGCCCCGGCCGCCAGCGGGGTGGCCCCGCCGGTCGACCACAGCGGGGTGAACGTCGCGCCCGGCGTGCCGGTGGCGAACGTCGCGGTGCTCGCGGTCTCGGCGTTGTTGCTGACGACGAGGTGCTCGACGCGCTCCTCGCGGTCGACGCGGGAGAACGCCAGCACGCCGGCGCCCTCGGCCGCGTAGCGCTGGAGCTGGGCGCCCGAGCGCAGGGCGACGGAGTCGCGCTTGACCGCCGCCAGCTCGGTGAGGGTGGTGTAGACGGGGTGCGCGGTGTCGAAGTTCTCGACGGCGTGCGTGCGGTCGGTGCCGATCAGGTCGTCGTCGAGGTAGACGGTCGTCCCGGTCGCGTCCATGTCCTGGCGGGCGGCCTTGTCGCCGCCGGAGCCGGTGAAGCCCTGCTCGTCGCCGGAGTAGACGACGGGCATGCCGCGCGAGAAGTACATGAGCGAGTGGGCGAGGCGGTCGCGGGCGAGCATCTCCGCGTCGTCGGCACCCGGGTTGCCCTGGGCGATGAAGTGCCCGATCCGGCCCATGTCGTGGTTGCCGAGGAACGTCGGCAGGCTGTACGCGTTGGAGTCCGCGTCGATGTAGTAGTCGTCCGCGGCGAAGAAGTCGCGCATGGTGGAGGCGCTGGCGCCCCGGGCGGCGAAGCCCGCCGCGGCGTCCTGGAACCCGAAGTCGAGGACGGCCTGCACCTCGCCCTTGGTGGTGAACATGGACAGCAGCTGCTCGTTGGCGCTGAACACCTCGCCGAACATGAAGAAGTCCTCGTTGCCGACGTCCTCCTTGGCGTAGGTCTCGATCGTGGGCGCCCACTGCTGCCAGAACTCGACGTTGACGTGCTTCATGGTGTCGATGCGGAAGCCGTCGACCCCGCGGTCGACCCACGGCTCGAAGATGTCGACCATGCCCTGGACGACCTCGGGACGCTCCGTGAAGAGGTCGTCGAGGCCGAAGAAGTCGCCGTAGACGGAGTTCTCGCCGGCGAAGGAGCTGTCACCGCGGTTGTGGTACATCGTCGGGTCGTTGAGCCACGCCGGGGTCTTGACCGGCGCGCCCTCGGGGACGAACGGCGTGTACGGGAAGCTCACGGCCGGGTCGAGCTCGGGGAACTCGCCGCCGGAGGCGTACGCGCGGTCGTCGAACGGCTCGCCCGAGGCGTCGCGGTACGGCTCGGAGGCCTTGGCGACGTAGTCGTAGACGCCCTCCTGGTACTTCACGACGTCCGCGGTGTGGTTGGTGATGATGTCGAAGAACACCTTCATGTCCCGCGAGTGCGCCTCGTCGATGAGGGCCTCGAGCTCGGCGTTGGTGCCGAAGTGCGGGTCGATCTGGGTGTAGTCGACCGTCCAGTAGCCGTGGTAGCCGGCGGAGGTCTGGCCCGCGCCGTCACCCTGGACCGGCTGGTTCTTGAAGACCGGCGCCATCCAGATGGCGGTGACGCCCATGCCCTCGAGGTAGTCCATCTTGTCCAGCAGGCCGGCGAGGTCGCCGCCGTGGAAGAAGCCCTCGTCGGTGCGGTCGTACCCGGTCTGGAGCCGGTCGCCCTCGAGCCCGCCGGCGTTGTTCGACGGGTCGGCGTCGTGGAACCGGTCCGGCAGGACGAAGTAGAAGACCTCGTCGGTGAGGTCCTCGCGCAGGCTGGGCCGGGCGAGGTCGAGCACCGCGGGGTCGATGCCCCCGGTGCTGCCGGTGTCCACGGTGATCGCGTGGGTGCTCTCGACGTAGCCGAAGGTCACCTCGCCCGCGGAGGCGGTGGTGACCGTGGCGTTGTCGGCGCCGACGCCGTAGGACTCGGTCCAGGCGCCGTCCATGGCGGCCTTGAACTCCCACTCGCCGGCGGGCAGCTCGACCGTGCCGGTCCAGGTGCCGTCGCCGTCGGCGTCGGCCAGGCGCGGGACCGCGCACTCGGGCTGCCAGTCACCGGGGCAGCCCAGCTCGGACTGGAAGGTGCCGGCGAGCGTGACAGAGGTAGGGGTGGCCGTGTGGTCGGCCGAGGCGGGTGCGGTGCCACCGAGGGTGGCGGCCAGCGACGCGATCGCCGTGACGGCGACGAGCGTGCGCGGGCGGGGGGTGCGAGACGTCATCGTCGCTCCAGGGCTGGCGGGCTGGGGTCAGCCCGCAGGGTTCTGTGGGGTGGGGCGCCGTCACGCTAGACCGGACGACGGACAGAACGGAAGATTGCACGAATGATCGCCATCCTGTTGCTCTGCCTTGCGCTGTTTGAATCTCGTTTGATGCTTCTGGACGTCCACCGGAAGCGCCAGCAGTGACTCGACACCAGCCGGGTGCACGTCGTCTTTCGTCGGTCGTCCCGACTATCTCCGGCGGGTCGTGGGACAGGCGCGAGGACCCCGGACCGGGGCGCCCCGGCCGCTGTCGCAGACTGGGGCCGTGACTGACGTCCTGCTGGGCCGCCGCTCCCCTGCCCTCGCCGCGAGGTCCGGCCTCGTCGACCCCGTCCTGCTCGCCACGGCGTGGGCGGAGACCGCGACGCTCGTCGTGCTGCTGGTCAACATCGTCACCGTGCACGCCGAGGCCGTCACCGGGGTCGTCGGCCCGCTGCACGGCGGCCTGTACCTGCTGTGCTGCGCGGCCGTCGTCGCCATGCGGTGGGTGCGGGGCTGGTCGTGGCTCGTCGTCGCGCTCGGGCTCCTGCCGGCCGTGGGCGCCGTCGTCGCCCTGGAGGCGCTGCGCCGCGACCGCGCCGCCGTGCGCCGGGCCGCCGCCGGCACTCCCGCGCCCGCGCGCTGAGGTCGCCGCTCCCCCTCCCTGCCGGACCGCGGCGGTAGTGTCCGCAGGCAGCCACCCGACCTGGTCCTGCCCGGACGGGGACCGTTCGGGTGACGGTCCGTGTGGTGGGGTGCACGCCGGGGTACCACCTGGTGTGCACCCGAGATGGACGACCGCCGTGACGGAGGGAGGACCTGCCGTGCTGGAGGCAGCCGACGACGCCCTCGCCCGCAGCAGCAGCGTCGTCGAGCGCATGCCCCTCGGGCTGGTGCAGATCAGCATGGACGGCACCCTCCTCGACGCGAACCCCGCCTTCGCCCGGCTGGTCGGCCGCTCGGCCGAGTCCATGGCCGGGTCCAAGGCGCTGGACCTGCTCGCGCCCCAGGACCGCCACCTCGCCTTCGTCGAGATCGCCTCCCACGAGATGGGCCGCACCCACGGCGTGTTCACGTGCCGGGTGCGGAGCACGCTCGGCGGGGAGCGGTGGGTCCGGCTGCAGTGGCGCACCGTCGAGGAGGACGGCCGCCCGCCGTATGTCCTCGCCTTCGTCCACGACGTCGAGGTCGAGGCCCGCGCGGCGCTGGTCGGCGACGAGCTGCTCGCCGCGGTCGAGGCCGAGCGCGCCATCCTCAACGCCGCCCTCGAGGCGAGCCCGGACGGCATCTCGATCTTCACCGCCGACCGCGGCCCCGACGGCGAGGTCGTCGACGCGCTGCTCGTGCGGATGAACCAGGCCGGCGCCGGCAGCCTCACGCTCGACGGGCTCGTCGGGCGCTCGGTGCGCGACTTCTTCCCCGAGGCCGACGAGACCGGCTTCCACGCCGTGCTCCTCGAGGCGTTCCGCAGCCAGCAGACCCAGCGCCTGGTCGTCGAGGTCTCCCCCGGCAGCACCTGGGAGGGCGTCTACGACAACGTCGTCGTCCCCATCGACGCCGACCGCGTGCTCTGCACCTTCCGCAACATCACCCGCGCCCGGCACGACGAGATGCGGCTGCTGCACGCGGCCACCCACGACGCCCTCACCGGTCTGCCCAACCGCGTCCTGCTCCGCGACCGCATCGAGCACGCGCTGCACCGGGTGGCCCGCGACGGCGGTGCGGTGACCATCGCGTTCCTCGACCTCGACGGCTTCAAGACCATCAACGACACCCGCGGGCACACCTACGGCGACGAGGTGCTGCGGCAGGTGTCGTCGCGGCTGACCCGCAGCGTGCGCGACGGCGACACCGTGGCCCGCCTCGGCGGCGACGAGTTCGTCCTCGTCCTCGAGGGCTGCGCCGACGAGCAGGACTGGCTGCCGGTGCACGGCCGCGTCACCGCCGCGCTGTCGGAGCCGCTCGTCGTCGACGGCCACCCGGTGACGCTGCGGGCGAGCATCGGCGTGGTGTTCACCTCGCCCGGCGAGACCGACGCCGACGCCGTCATGCGCAACGCCGACATCGCGATGTACGCCTCCAAGAACGCCGGCAAGTCGCGCTACACCGTCTTCACCGAGGAGCACCGCCGCCAGGTGCTCGACCTCGCCGCGCTGGAGGTCGACCTCGAGCGCGCCGTGGAGGAGAACCAGTTCGAGCTGTACTCCCAGCCCATCCACGACCTGCGCCTGGGCAGGGTCGTCGGCAACGAGGTGCTGCTGCGCTGGCGCCACCCGGACCGGGGCGTGCTGCTGCCCGCGTCGTTCCTGCCGGCGCTGGAGACGGCCGGGCGCATGGTCGAGGTCGGCGGCTGGGTGCTGCGGGAGGCGCTGCGCCAGACCGCCGCGCGCCGGGCCCAGGGCCACGAGGACATGGTCACGGTCAACGTGTCGGTCCAGCAGCTGGTGCGCAGCGACTTCGTCCGCACCGTGCGCGAGGCCCTGGAGGAGAGCGGCACGGTCAGCCGCTGCCTCACCGTGGAGATCACCGAGTCGCAGATGCTGCCCTCGCGCAGCAGCGTGCTCGGCCAGCTGCAGGAGCTGCGCAACCTCGGCGTGCGGGTCGCGGTCGACGACTTCGGGACCGGCTACTCCAGCCTCAGCCACCTGGCGGACCTGCCCGTCGACCTGGTGAAGATCGACCGGAGCTTCCTCGTCGACCTGTCCGACGCGCGCCGCGAGGCCGTCCTGCGCAGCGCCGTGGAGCTCACCACGGCGGTGGGCGCGGAGTGCCTCGTCGAGGGCGTGGAGACCGTCGGCCAGCTGGAGCTCGTCCACGCGACCGGGGCGCGCTTCGCGCAGGGCTTCCTGCTCGGGAGGCCCGCCCCCTTCGAGGGGTAGGCCGTGGCCGTGCGCAACCGGCGGGCGCTGGAGGCCGGGCGCCTGCTCGCCGAGGGGTCGCCCGCCCTCGAGCGGGCGCGCGCCCGGCTGCACGAGCCCCACGTCGCCCCGCTCACCGACCTGGTCGGGCAGGTCCGTGCTCGCACCGGTGAGCACGTGCCGGACGTCGACCCCGGCGGCGGCGGGGTCCGCGCCCGCGTCCTCCTGCTGCGCCAGGACCCGTTCTGCTCCGCCCGCGACGGCGCGCGGCTGGTGAGCCCGTACGCCGACGACGCCACCTCGGCGGGCGTGCTGCGGGCGTGCGAGGCCGCCGGCCTGCCCGACGGCGACGTGCTGCTGTGGAACGTCGTGCCCTGGTGGGTGCACGACCCCGACCGGGTGCCCCCGGGCCGGCGGACCCGCGCCCGCCCGGCGGAGGCCCGGCGTGCCGCCCCGTGGCTGCGCGCGCTGCTGGACCTGCTCCCCCGCCTGGACACGGTCGTGCTGCTCGGCCGGGACGCCCAGGCGGAGTGGGGCGTCGCGACCGGAGGGACAGAAGGGGTCACGGCCGGGCCGGACGGCGCCACCCCGGGCGGCACCCTTCGGGTGCTGCGCTGCCCGTCCCCCTCACCGATGTCGCTGCACGGCCGGGACGCGGCCGGCCGGTCGCACCGGGAGCTCGTCAGCCAGGCGTTCGCGGCCGCGGCGGCCCCGCCGGGGGCCCCCGAGGGTGCACCGGGAGGACCCGGGGTGTGACGGAGGCCCCCGGCTGGGTACCTGTCGGACCTCATGACCACTGACACGAACACCTCCCCCGTGCCCGAGCCGTCGACCGGCCTGGTCCGTGAGTGGACCGCGTGCGCGCTGGTCCGCGCCGCCACCCGGTTCCTGCCGGTGCCGTTCCTCGACGACGCCGTGGCCGAGCGGGCCACCCGCACCGTCGTCAGCCGGACGCTGCGCGCCCAGGGCCGCAGCTACGCCGCCCCGGCCCTGGAGCCGCTGTACCGGGACGAGGGCGCCCGTCGACGTGGCTTCGCCGCCCGCGCGGTCCGCAAGGTCCTGTTCTTCCCGGTGCGCAAGTACACCAAGGTCATCACCGCGGTCCACGGCGTCCCCAACGACGTGGCGCGGGTCCTCCTGCTCGGCCGGGCGACCCACCGCCGGCTGGCCCTCGGCGAGCTCGCCGGCCCCGCGGGCGACCAGCTCACCCAGGAGGCGACCGAGGTGCGCGCGGCCTACGAGAAGGTCGTCGACGAGATGGACCTCAAGCTCCTGCGCGGCGCGGTGAGCGACGGGCTCGGCCAGGTCAAGGACCTCACCGGCTCGGTGCTCTCGTTCGCCCGCCGGCGCTTCACCCGCTCCAGCGAGGACGCCGAGGCCGCCGCCCAGGCGCCCGAGGGCGCGGTCGCCGAGGGCGCCGAGCAGGTGCAGCAGGCGCTCGACCGGCCCGAGGTGGTGCGGCTGCTCGAGGAGTTCGACCGCCGCATGGACGAGCGGCTCGCCCGGGTCCGGGCGGCCTGAGCCCTGCGCCGGAGCCGTGCGGGCCGTGCCCGTCTCTGACAGCCTCGCCCCCGTGCCCCCCGCGACGACGCGCGCCCTGCCCGACCCGTCACGCCCGGTCGCCGTGGTCGACCGGCTCGTCCGGCTGGCGCGGGGGGCCGCCCGGGGCGGCGACCGGCTGGCGCACGGCGCCG
>NZ_JBBEOI010000028.1 GCF_037860755.1 Aquipuribacter hungaricus
CGGCGAGGAGGGCGGCGACCGCCCCGAGCGCGCCGACCGCGGGTACGCCGGCGGGCGCCCCCGCCCGGCCGCCCGCAAGGGCCCGCCCCGCTACTGAGACAGACGTCGCCCGCCCGGCACAGGTCCGGGCGGGTGACGCGCGGCTGCTCCCTCCAGGTGGGCACCGGGCCGGTCGACACACCCTGTCGACCGCCCGACCCGAGGAGCCCTCGCATGCCGTTCAGCCGCACCCGCACCGCGGTGCCCGCCCTGCCCGCCCCGCGCGACGTCGAGGCCCTCGAGCAGGTGCTCGTCGCCTTCGACACGGGCGTGCAGGACGCGCAGCACGCCCGGGTCCTCATGACGGACGCCCTGGTGCGCACCCTGGGCCTGGACTACGGCTGCCGCTGGGTGCAGGGAGCGGACGGGCGCTTCTCCGTCGCCTACGAGACCGGCTCGCTCGCCGGGCGGCTGCCCAACAGCGACCGGGCCTTCCTGCCGTCGGAGATCCCCCAGGCCCTGGTGGGCATGGCCATCCGCGAGCGGCGTGCCGTCGTCGAGCGTCCCGACGACCCCGAGCGGAAGCCCGCGCCCGGCTGCCCCCGCTGGTCGGTCGCCCACGAGCACGGCGCCCGCGCTGCCGCGGTGGTCCCGATCTTCCAGCCCGACGGCTCGGTCCAAGCCGTCATGGAGTTCTACGGCCCCGTGTCGATGCCGCGCTTCGACGACGAGAAGTGGGCGGCCATCGCCCGCATCGCGTCGCTGGCCCGCCGCCAGGCCATGGCCGCCGCCCAGCTGCAGCAGGGCCTGCAGGACCGGGTGGCCGTCACCAGCGTCGTCACCGACGTCTCGGCCGCGCCCGACGTGGACACGGCGATCCGCGTCGCCCTCGACGCTGTCCGCCGGTCCTTCGGCTGGCACTACGGCTCGTTCTGGGCGCTCGACGAGGAGGAGGGCCTGCTGCGCTTCGCCGTGGAGTCCGGCTCCGCGGGCGAGGAGTTCCGGAAGGTCACCCTGGCCGCGTCCTTCGCGGAGGGCGTCGGGCTGTCCGGGCGCGCCTGGGCGGCCCGGGACCTCGTCTTCGTCCCCGACCTGGCCCAGGTCACCGACTGCGTGCGCGCCCCCGCGGCCCAGCGGGCGGGCGTCCGCTCGGGCGTCTGCTTCCCCGTCATGGACGGCGACCGGGTGGTCGGGACCATGGACTTCTTCGTCACCGAGACCATCGAGCTGTCGGAGTCGCGCGGCGAGGCGCTGCGCAACGTCCAGCAGCTGGTGTCGCAGCGGCTGTCGGTGCTGCGCCGCGCCGACGAGGACGCCCGCAAGTCCGCCGAGCTCCTGCAGACCGTGGCCGCGCTGCAGCAGGCGGCCGACGACGCCGGCCGCGTGGCGCGCGAGGCGACGGACCGCGCGGCCGCGATGCGCACCGACCTGGACGGCCTGGCGGCCGCCTCCGGCGCGATCGACGACGTCATCCAGATCATCTCGAGGATCGCCGCGCAGACGAACCTGCTCGCCCTCAACGCCACCATCGAGGCCGCCCGGGTGGGCGACCTCGGCAAGGGGTTCGGCGTGGTCGCCAACGAGGTCAAGGAGCTGGCGCGCAGCACCGCCACCGCGACCCAGCAGGTCGCGCAGCAGGTCGCCGCGCTGCAGACCAGCAGCGCCGGGGTGGCCCAGGGCATCCACGCCACCTCCACGACGATCGAGCAGCTGGACGACGTGCAGCGCCGGATCGGCGACGTCCTCGCCGAGCAGGCCCGGATGGCCGCCGCCTTCGACGCCCGCTGAGCGCGATCCCCGCCGGGGGCACGACGACGGCCGCCCTCCCCCGCCTGCGCGGGAGAGGACGGCCGTCCGTCAGCGCGTCAGCGCGTCAGTACGAGAAGCTCGTGAGGAACTCGAAGCTGTCCCGGGCGAACTCGGGGGTCGCAGGGGCCCCGTCGCGCTCGATGACGTAGTACGCCACCGTGCCCTCGGCGGCGTCGAGGATGGGGGCCCAGTCGATCTCCCCCTCGCCGACGTCGGTCGGGATCGCGCGCTCTGCCCCGTTGAGGAGGCCGTCCTTCACGTGGAGGAGCCCGATCCGGTCGCCGTAGGTCTCCAGCAGCCGGACCGGGTCCGCCCCGGCGTCGGCCGCCCACAGGACGTCGAGCTGGAAGGTGACCAGCTCGGGGTCCGTCAGCGGCACGAGGGCCTCCCACGCCGTGGTGGTCTCGCCCGTCTCCGGGTTCGTCACCATGGTCGTGAACTCCCACTGGTGGTTGTGGCCGAACAGCTTGCCGGTCCCGGCCGCCACCGACTGCTCGCCCAGGGCGTCCATCGCCGCGGCGGTGGCCACGACGTCGGCGTAGGTGCTGCTGCCGTCGCGGGCGATGCTCGGGGCGGGGAAGCCGCCCGAGCCGACGAACTGCTGGCCGACCGCGCGGGAGAACTCCAGCGTGGTGCCGAAGCCGTCGGCGGCCACGCTGCCGTGGGACGTGGGCTGCTGCAGGCCGTAGGAGTCGAGCAGCGCCGACCAGGTCTGCGCGTCCCGGCCGCCGTAGCTGCCGCCGAAGGGCTCGATGTTCTGGAAGCCGATGTCCTCCAGCTCGCCTAGCACCGTCTCGATGCCGACCTCGCGGACCCAGCTGCTGTAGCTGAACATCTGGATGGAGATCTGGTCCGGGGACAGGCAGCGCGAGCTGCACCGCAGGTCCCGGACGAGCTCCTCGATGTCCCGGACGAGCAGCTCGTCGTCCGTGCGCTCCAGCGCCCGCCCGAGCGCCTCGGCCGCGCGGGCGTCGCGCCCGCCGGCCTCGTGCCGCTCGGCCAGCGAGACCGACGAGCGGACCTGCGCCAGCTCCCGGGTGCTGACCTGGCCCTCGCGGGACAGGCGGGCGAGGTTCGCCAGCACGTCGTCGTACGACGTCGTCACGGTGAACGTCGCCGCCCACGTCGTGCTGCGGCCGGCGGTGTCGGTGGCGGTGACCACGACCTGGTGGCGACCCAGCGAGAGGTCCCACAGGTCGATGCGTCCACCCTCGACGGGGTCGCCGTCGACGGTGGTGCGCACCGAGGCGACGCCCGAGCCAGCGTCCGTCGCGGTGACGTCGAGCAGGAGGCTCCCGGAGCTGCCGTGGCTCTCGCCCGCGGCCAGCCCGCCCACCACGAGGGCGGGGTCGGCGGTGTCGAGGGAGACCGCGAGCGTGCCGGTCGCCGAGACGTTTCCGGCGGAGTCCGTGGCCCGGTACAGCACCGTGGTGGTGCCCTCGGCCGTGACGGCGAACGGCGCCAGGGCCCCGGTGCGGGCGTTGCGGACGTTGGTCCACGTGGTGCCGCCGTCGACGGAGTACTCGACGGCGGTCAGCGCGCCGTCGTCGGTGGCGCCGAGCTGCACGCTCACCGGGCCGCTGGTGTGCCAGCCGCCCGCGCCGGGGGCCGGCGTGGTGGTGGCGGTGACGACGGGCGCCGTGACGTCGGCCGCCCCGTCGCCGAGGAACTCGAGGGTGTCGACCTCGACGCCGCCGGTGCTGGTGACGTAGGCGGTGCCGCTGCCCTGGGGGAACGCGGTGACGTCGCCCGCCACCGTGGCCCAGGAGCCGGAGGCGACGTCGACCGTGGCGAACGGCTCGGCGTCGGGGGCGCCCCAGCGGAGGGCGAGCTGGCCCTGGCCGCTGGCTCGGACCTCGACCCCGTCGATGCCGGTGAAGTTCACCGGGCGGTAGGCGAGGTGGTCGCCGGCGTCGAACGAGGTGACCTTCGCCGAGGCGCCGGCGGTGCTGTCGGCGACGACCTCGACCCCGGACAGGACGTCGGCGTGCTCGGCCTCCTGCGTGAAGGGCTTGAGGACGAGCGAGACCTCGCCGCGGGCGGCGGGGATGCCGCCGCTGCCGGCGTCGGTGTAGCCGGCGACGACCACGGTGAACAGCTTCTCCGTCGCGCCGTGCTCCGGGGCGTCGGGGGACGTGGCCCAGGCGCCCTGGCAGCCGCTGCCGAGCACCTCCGGGTGGGCGTGGTCGGCGTGGCCGAGACCGAGGGTCCAGCGCAGCCGCGTGCAGTCCGGCGTGGTCCCGTCCTCCGGGTCGTCGACGGAGAACCTGAACGGCACCTTGTCGCCCCAGGCGAAGAACGAGCCGTCGGCCGGGTAGTCCACGCTCAGGGTGGGCGCGACGTTGCCGACGGTGACCGCGAAGGCCGTGACGCCGAACTTGCCGGAGGGGTCGCTGACGCGCAGGCCGACCTGGTACTGACCCAGCTCGGTGAAGGTGTGCGTGGCGGTGGCACCGGTGGCGTCGAAGGTGCCGTCGCCGTCGAAGTCCCACTCGTAGGCGAGCGCGTCGCCCTCGGGGTCGGTGGAGCCCGAGCCGTCGAAGGTGACGGTCAGCGGGGCCTGCGAGGAGCTGATGGTGTCGGCGGTGACGACGGCGTTCGGGGCCTTGTTGCCCGGGGCGTAGTCGACCCGGTAGAGGCCGGCCTCGGGGTTCTGCCGGAAGAAGCCGTTGCCGTAGTCGAGGACGTACATCGACCCGTCCGGGCCGAACTCGATGTCGATCGGGCTGTCGGTGATGGCCTGGAGGTTGTCGCGCAGCGCGGCGTTGGGCAGGACGTGCTCGATGTGCGTCACCTCGCCGTCAGGGTCGGGGACGGTCAGCGCCGCGATGTAGTCCTGGCTGAACTCGTAGAGGAACGCCTTGCCGTCCCAGTACTCCGGGAACTTGGTCGCGGACGTGCTCGCCTCGTCGAAGCGGTAGACCGGGCCGCCCATGGGGGCCTGGCCGCCGGCGGCCTCGAGGTCGGTGAGCTCGGGCCACGGCTGGTCGGTGCTCACGTCGCCGTACCAGAGCTGCGGCGCGGTGGCCGGGGGCAGGACGTCCAGGCCGGTGTTCCAGCGGGAGGTGTTCTGGGCGCCGGCCTCGCAGTCGAAGAACGCCCCCGGGGTCGCGGTCGCGAAGTCCCAGTCGTTGTAGTCCGCGTTGGGCCCGTGGCAGTACGGCCAGCCGCCGTTGAGCGGCCTGGTCGTGCTCTGCCACTCCACGTAGCCCATCGGGCCGCGCTCGGCGCTGGAGGTGCCGGAGTCGGGGCCGTAGTCGCCCCAGACGAGCGCGCCCGTCTCCGGGTCGAGGTCCAGGCGGAACGGGTTGCGCACGCCCATGACGAAGAGCTCGGGGCGGGTGCCCTCGGTGCCGGGGGCGAACAGGTTGCCCTCCGGGACGGTGTAGCTGCCGTCCTCCTGCACGTCGATGCGCAGGATGGCGCCGCGGAGGTCGTCGGTGCTGCCCGCGCCGCGGCGGGCGTCGAAGCCGGGGTTCATCCCGGGGGCGTCGTTGTTGGGCGCGAAGCCGTTCGCGCCCGGGGTCCCGGCCGGGGTGTTGTCACCCGTGCCCAGGTACAGCAGGCCCTGCGCGTCGAAGGCGACGTCGCCGCCGACGTGGCAGCACTGCCCGCGCTGGACCTCGACCTTGATGATGACCTGCTCGGTGGACATGTCCAGGGCGCCGGCCCCGGCGTCCCAGCGGACGCGGGTCAGCTGGTTGTAGCCCTTCCACTGGTCCCAGTAGGACTCGTCGGCGCCGGCGGGCAGCGAGTTCGGTGCCGAGCCGGTGGGGGTGGTCTCCGGGTACGGCGCCGTCATGACGCGAGGGGCGTAGTACAGGTACACCCAGCCGTTGGTCTCGAAGTCGGGGTCGAGGGTGACCGTCTGCAGGCCGTCCTCGGAGTTGGCGTAGACGTCGACCCGGTTGACGACCTCGGTGACGCCGGTCGTGGGGTCGGTGCGGCGGACGTCGCCGTTGCGGGCGGTGTGCAGGACCGTGAGGTCCGGCATGACGGCCATGTCGATCGGCTCGCCGACCTCCTTGGTGATCGTCACCTTCTGGTAGCTGTCCCAGTCCAGGGCCGCCTGGGCACCTGGCTCGTCGTGCGGGGCTCCGGGGTGCGCCAGCGCGGTGGCCGGCAGGGCCGTCGCCAGGAGGGCGCCGGCGGCCAGCGCCGCGAGCCCTCGTCTGGTCCGTGTCACGTGTGTCCTCTTCCGTCGGGATGGACGGCGCACCGCGGCGTGGGCCGCTGGGTGCGGCAGCACGGCACGGTGGGCCGGACCTGGGTGGACCGGAGGCCGCGGCGAGGACCTCTGCGGGGCGGCTGGCGTGCCGGCCCGGGGCGGTGAGGTGGGAGGTCGCCGTCGACCTGCACGCACCGTGGCACCACTTACGCGCTCGGTCAACGAAAGTCGTCCGAGCAGTTTCGATTATATCGCTACACCTCTGAGACGCGGTCTACTTTGTCCCTACGGGGGACAAAGTTCGGGACTTCCGGCCAAAACCTCTTCCCCTCGACCCGGAAGGCCCCTATGGTCCTGGTCACGGCCAGTGACGTCCGTCGCAGGGCACCACCGAGAGCGGGTTCGAGTGAGGCACGTGTCGCAGCGACCGGAGAACAGCCACCAGGCCGTCCTCCTGCGCCGTCTGCGCGACGACGGGCCCGTGAGCCGCGCGGAGCTGGGCGAGACCGTCGGTCTGTCCCGCTCCCGGCTCGCCGTCGAGCTCGACCGCCTCACCGACCTGTCGCTCGTGGAGTCCCCCGGCCTGGCGGCCTCCCGGGGCGGGCGCCGCTCGGCGATGGTGGGCCTGGCCTCCGACCTCCGCTTCCTCGGCGTCGACGTCGGCGCCACCTCCGTCGACGTCGCCGTCACCGATGCCCGGATGCGCGTCCTGGACCTGGTGAGCGAGCCGGTCGACGTCCGCAGCGGACCCACCGCGGTGCTCGCCGTCGTCCTCGACCTCGTCGGCAAGCTGCGGGCCACCGGGGTGTTCATGGACCTGCACGGGGCCGGCGTCGGCGTCCCCGGCCCGGTGTCCTTCCGCGACGGGGTCCCGGTGGCGCCGCCGATCATGCCCGGCTGGAACCAGTTCCCGGTCCGCACGGTGCTGTCGCAGCACCTCGGCTGCCCGGTGCAGCTGGACAACGACGTCAACATCATGGCGCTGGGCGAGATGCACGCCGGCGTCGCGCGGACGGTGCAGGACCTGCTGTTCGTCAAGGTGGGCACCGGCGTGGGCTGCGGCATCGTCGTCGACGGCTCCGTCTACCGCGGCGCCAGCGGCAGCGCCGGCGACATCGGCCACATCCGCGTCGACGACGACGGCCCGGTCTGCTCCTGCGGGAACACCGGCTGCCTCGAGGCCCACTTCAGCGGGGCCGCCCTGGCCCGCAGCGCCGTGGCCGTGGCCCGCTCCGGCCGCTCCCCCCTGCTGGCCGAGCGCCTCGCGCTGGCCGGCTCCCTCACCGGCGCCGACGTCGCGGTCGCGGCCGACGCGGGCGACGCCGCCGCCAACGAGCTGGTGCGCGACGGCGGGCGCCGGCTCGGCCTCCTCCTGGCCGGGCTGGTCAGCTTCTTCAACCCCGACATGGTCGTCTTCGGCGGCCAGGTCGCCTCGGGCCTCGGGCACCCGCTGCTGGCTGAGCTGCGCAGCGTGGTGTACCGGCGCTCGTTGCCGCTGGCGACCGGGAACCTCCCGATCGTCCTGTCCGAGCTGGGTGCGCAGGCCGGTGTGGTCGGCGCAGCCCGCCTGATATCCGACGAGGTGTTCTCCCATGAGTGACCCCACCGCCCACGGCGTCCCCGGGGGCCACGGCGCCCACGCGGCGTCCGCCGACGGGGCCGGTCCGCTGCTGGCCATGTCCGGCGTGGTCAAGGTGTTCCCCGGTGTCCGCGCGCTGGACGGCGTCGACCTCGACGTCCGCGCCGGCGAGGTGCACGCCCTGCTGGGCCAGAACGGCGCCGGCAAGTCCACGCTCATCAAGGTGCTCGCTGGGGTGCACCGCCCCGACGAGGGCACCATCACCTGGCAGGGCGAGCAGGTGACCTTCGCCTCCCCCGCCGCCGCGACCAAGCACGGCGTCGCGACCATCCACCAGGAGCTGGAGCTGGTCGACGGCCTCAGCGTCGCCGAGAACATCTACCTCGGCCACGAGCGCGCCCGCGGCGGGATCATGGACCGTGGCGACGCCACGCGACTGACCCGCGACCTGCTGGAGCGTCTCGGCCACGCCGGCATGCGCCCCGGGGACGAGGTCGGCTCCCTGTCGGCGGCCAACAAGCAGATCGTCAGCATGGCGCGCGCGCTGTCGCACGACGCCCGCCTCATCGTCATGGACGAGCCGTCGGCCGTGCTCGACGCCGGCGAGGTGGACAACCTCTTCCGCGTCGTGCGCCAGCTCACCGGCCAGGGCGTGGCGATCGTCTACATCACCCACCGGCTGGAGGAGATCCGCGAGATCGGCGACCGCGTCACCGTCCTCAAGGACGGTCGGACGGTCGCCACCGGTCTGCCCGTCGCGGACACCCCCACGCCGGAGCTCATCCGGCTCATGACCGGCCGGTCCATGGCCTCGGTCTTCCCCCAGCGCTCGGGCGTCGCGGCGACGGCTGCCCCGCTGCTGCAGGTCGAGGGGCTGGGCCGCGCCGGCGAGTTCTCCGACGTCTCCTTCGTGGTCCGTCCTGGCGAGATCGTCGGCCTGGCCGGCCTCGTCGGCTCGGGCCGGTCGGAGATCCTCGAGACCATCTACGGCGCCCGGCGCCCCACCGCCGGCTCGGTGACCATCGAGGGCCGGCCGGTGCGCAAGGGCTCGGTCGGCGCGGCCGTCGGGGCCGGCGTGGGCCTGGCGCCGGAGGAGCGGAAGAGCCAGGGGCTCCTCCTCGACCAGTCGATCACCCGCAACATCAGCCTGGCGACCCTCACCCGGTTCGCCCGCGGCGGCTTCCTGCGCCGCTCGGCCGAGCGGGACGCCGCCCAGACCAACGCCGACGCGCTCCAGATGCGCCCGGCGGACATCGCCCGCAACGCCCGGACCCTGTCCGGGGGCAACCAGCAGAAGGTCGTCCTGGCCCGCTGGCTGCTGCGCGGCTGCAAGGTGCTCCTGCTCGACGAGCCCACCCGCGGGGTCGACGTCGGGGCACGCAGCGAGATCTACACCCTGGTCCGGCGCCTCGCCGACGAGGGCGTGGCCGTGGTCATGGTCTCCAGCGAGATCGAGGAGGTCCTCGGCCTGTCCGACCGCGTCCTCGTCATCGCCGAGGGCCGCGTCGTCCACGAGTCACCCGCCGGCTCGATCACCGAGCACGACGTCCTGCAGAAGGTCATGGAAGGAGCACACGCGTGAGCGAGCACCCCACGGCGGCCCCGCCCCCGGTCGACAGCGGCACCGCCGCACCGACCGCGGGCAGCGCCCCGCCCCCCGGTCCGGTCCCCGCCGGCAAGCAGCAGCAGGGAGGGCTGGCCCGGATCCTGTCCCACCCCGCCGGCCGTGACGTCGGCCTGGTCCTGGCGCTGCTGCTGCTCGTGGTCGTCGGCCTCGTCACCGCCGGAGAGCGCTTCGGCAGCGTCGCCAACCTGCTCACGATCCTGCGCCTGGCGTCGGTCATCGGCGTGGTCGCCATCGGCATGACGTTCGTCATCACCGGCGGCGGCATCGACCTGTCGGTCGGCGCGATCGTCGCCCTGTCGTCGGTGTGGTCGACCACGGTCGCCACCCAGCTCATGGCCGAGGACACCCACTGGACCCTCATCGTGGTGTCGGCGCTCGCCGTGGGCGCCGGGTGCGGGCTGGTCAACGGGGCGCTGATCGCCTACGGGAGGCTGGCACCGTTCATCGCCACCCTGGCGATGTTCGCCGCGGCCCGCGGCCTGGCCGAGATCATCGCCCAGCGCCGGACCCAGATCGTCACCGTCGACCCGTTCCTCGACTTCTTCGGTGCCAGCGTCCTGGGGATCCCCGTCCTCATCGTCGTCTGGGTCCTGGTGTGCGTGCTGGGCTGGGTGCTGCTCAACCGCACGGTGTTCGGCCGTCGCACCCTGGCCGTCGGCGGCAACGCCGAGGCCGCGCGCCTGGCGGGCATCGACGTCCGGCGCCACACGACGCTGCTGTACGTGTTCCTGGGGGTCCTCTGCGGGCTCGCGGCCATCCTGCTGACGGTGCGCACCACGACCGGCAGCTCCACCCACGGCCAGCTCTACGAGCTGGACGCCATCGCCGCCGTGGTCATCGGCGGGACGCTGCTGTCCGGCGGCCGCGGCACCATCGTCGGCACGGTCTTCGGCGTCCTCATCTTCACGACGCTCACCAACGTCTTCACCCTCAACAACCTCGACATCTCGACCCAGGCCGTGGCCAAGGGCGCGATCATCGTCGCCGCCGTCCTGCTGCAGCAGCGGGTCGCCCGTCGAGGCGGCGGCGGATAGCCCGCCTGCCACCCGCACACCACCGGCCGACGGGCACAGATGCCCGCCGGCCGTCCCCGCAGCACCTACCCCGCACCACCTCACCAAGGAGAACTGCGACATGACCGCACTGCCCACCCGCACCCGCAGCGGCCTGCTCACCACGGGCGCCCTGCTCGCCGCCACGAGCCTGTTCCTCGCCGGCTGCACGAGCAACGAGGCCCCCGCGGCCGAGGAGGAGGCGGCGCCCGCGGACAACGCCTCGGGTGCTCCCGCCGCCGGTGGCGGCAACGCCAACGACGAGACCGGCGACACGGTGACGATCGGCTTCTCCGGTCCCGCCGCCGACCACGGCTGGCTCGCGGCCATCAACTCGGCCGCACTGGCCGAGGCCGAGAAGTACGACGACGTCGAGCTCCTGGCCGCCGAGGGGACCAACGACCCCAGCCTGCAGATCAGCCAGATCGAGACCTTCATCAACGACGGCGTCGACGCCATCGTCCTGCTGCCGACCGACGGCGCCGCCCTCACCGACATCGCCATCCAGGCGATGGAGGCCGGCATCCCCGTCATCAACGTGGACCGCGAGTTCTCCGACCCGGCCGCCGCCCGCACCACCATCCTGGGCGACAACTACGGCATGGGCTTCTCGGCCGGCACCTACGCCTGCCAGCTCGTCGAGGAGGACGGCCTCGGGGCCGAGGCGGTCATCGCCGAGATCCCCGGCATCGACTCCCTGCCCCTGACCCAGGACCGCTCGCAGGGCTTCGCCGACGCACTCGAGACCTGCGACCAGGAGGTCGACAACCGCGTCCCGGCCGAGTTCACCGTCGAGTCCGGCGAGGCCGCGGCCTCCCAGCTCGCGCAGGCCGCGCCCCAGATCGACATCCTCTGGAACCACGACGACGACCAGGGCATCGGCGTCCTCGCGGGCTTCGACAACGCGGGCCGCGACGAGTTCAAGTACATCGGCGGCGCGGGCTCTGCCAACGCCATGCGCTCCATCCAGGCCGGCGACATCGAGGCGACCGTCCTGTACCCGCCGACCCAGGCCGCCGACGGCATCCGCCTGGCCCGCCTGATCGCCCAGGCCAAGGGCATGGGCGACCTGGTCCAGCCCGAGGTCCCCAAGCGCATCGTCCTCAACGCGCCCGTCGTCACCGCCGAGAACGTCGAGCAGTACCTGCCCCTCGGCTTCGAGTCCTGATCCTGCTCCCCACGCAGCACGGAAGGGGTCAGAGATGACCGCACGCACGGCAGCGCCGGTCCCGACCCTCGGGGTCGGGATGGTGGGCTACTCGTTCATGGGGGCGGTCCACTCCCAGGCCTGGCGCACCGCGGGCAGGTTCTTCGACCTGCCCATGGCACCGGAGATGGTCGCCCTGTGCGGCCGGGACGCCACCGCGGTCGCCGCGGCGGCGTCCCGGTTCGGCTGGGCCGGTCACGAGACCGACTGGAAGGCCCTCCTCACCCGGGACGACATCCACCTCGTGGACGTCTGCACGCCCGGTGACACGCACGCCGAGATCGCCATCGCGGCGCTCGAGGCGGGCAAGCACGTCATGTGCGAGAAGCCGCTGGCCAACTCCGTCGCCGAGGCGGTGGAGATGGTCCAGGCCGCCGAGGCGGCCCAGGCCCGGGGCGTCCGCTCCATGGTGGCGTTCAACTACCGCCGCATCCCGGCGGTGGCGCTGGCCCGCAAGCTCGTCGTGGAAGGCCGGATCGGCACCGTCCGCCACGTCCGGGCGCAGTACCTGCAGGACTGGATCGTCGACCCGGAGTTCCCGCTGGTGTGGCGGCTGCAGAAGGACAAGGCGGGCTCCGGCGCGCTGGGCGACGTCGGGGCGCACGTCATCGACCTGGCCCAGCACGTCACGGGCCTGTCGATCTCCTCGGTGAGCGGTCTGACGACCACGTTCATCACCGAGCGGCCGCTCCCGGCCCAGGGCCCCACCACGGGGCTCACGGCCAGCGCGGCCGAGGGCGCACCGACGACCGGGACCGTCACGGTCGACGACGCGGCCCTGTTCATCACGAGGTTCGAGGGCGGGGCGGTGGGGTCCTTCGAGGCCACCCGCTTCGCCACCGGCCGCAAGAACACCATCCGGCTGGAGGTCAACGGCTCCGAGGGGAGCCTGGTCTTCGACTTCGAGTTCATGAACGAGCTGCAGTTCCACGACCGCAACGAGGACCCGGACACCGCCGGGTTCCGCCGCATCATCGTCACCGAGCCGTCGCACCCGTACGTGGGTGCGTGGTGGCCTCCCGGCCACGGGCTCGGGTACGAGCACACGTTCACCCACGAGGTCGTCGACCTCGTGACGGCGATCGGCCGGGGCCAGGACCCGACCCCGTCCTTCGCCGACGGGCTGCAGGTGCAGACCGTGCTCGCGGCGGTGGAGCGGTCCGCCGCCGAGGGCACCTGGCAGGACGTCGTCGTCCCGTCCTGAGCACCGCTGTGGGGGGCGTCCTGCCGAGGACGCCCCCCACACCTGTCCCACCCGCCCGACAGACCAGACCTACCGAGGAGCTACCCGTGAGCCGTCCCGTCACCCTGTTCACCGGCCAGTGGGCCGACCTGCCGTTCGAGGAGGTGTGCACGCTCGCCGCGGGCTGGGGCTACGACGGCCTCGAGGTCGCCTGCTGGGGCGACCACCTCGACGTGGTCCGCGCCGCCGAGGACCCGTCCTACGCGCAGGGCAAGCTCGACCAGCTGGAGCGCCACGGCCTGCAGCTGTTCGCGATCTCCAACCACCTCAACGGCCAGGCCGTCTGCGACGACCCGATCGACGAGCGCCACCAGGGCATCGTCAACCCCCGCGTGTGGGGCGACGGCGACCCCGAGGGCGTCCGGCAGCGCGCCGCGGAGGAGATGAAGGCCACCGCCCGCGCCGCCCGCGCGCTCGGCGTCGACGTCGTCGTCGGCTTCACCGGCAGCTCGATCTGGAAGACCGTGGCCATGTTCCCGCCGGTCCCGCCGTCGATGGTCGACGCGGGCTACCAGGACTTCGCCGACCGCTGGAACCCCATCCTCGACGTCTTCGACGAGGTGGGCGTGAAGTTCGCGCACGAGGTCCACCCGAGCGAGATCGCCTACGACTACTGGACCACGCAGCGGGCCCTGGAGGCCGTCGGCCACCGCGAGGCGTTCGGCCTCAACTGGGACCCCAGCCACTTCGTCTGGCAGGACCTGGACCCGGTCGGGTTCATCTGGGACTTCAAGGACCGGATCTACCACGTGGACTGCAAGGACGCGAAGCGCCAGGTCGGCAACGGCCGCAACGGCCGGATGGGCTCGCACCTGCCCTGGGCCGACCCGCGACGCGGCTGGGACTTCGTGTCCACCGGCCACGGCGACGTGCCGTGGGAGGCGTGCTTCCGCATGCTCAACACCATCGGCTACGACGGCCCCATCTCCGTGGAGTGGGAGGACGCCGGCATGGACCGTCTCGTGGGGGCGCCCGAGGCGCTGGAGTTCGTCCGCCGGCTCGCCTTCGACCCGCCGTCGGCCTCGTTCGACGCGGCCTTCTCCAGCTGAGACGACCGCTCCCCCGGCCCCGCGCCGGTCGTGACGGAGCCCCCGGTGCCTGAGGCACCGGGGGCTCCGTCGCGCTGCGGGTGCTGCTGTCAGGTGCTCAGAACGAGGTGCAGGTGAGGAACTCGAAGCTGTCGCGGGCGAACTCGGCGTCGGCCGGGGCCCCGTCGCGCTCGACGACGTAGTACTTCACGTGGCCCTGCGCCGCCCCCAGGATGGCGTCCCAGTCCAGCTCGCCCTCGCCGACGTCGCTGGGGATGCCGCGGGCGTCGCCGGCGAGGTCGCCGTCCTTGATGTGCAGCAGCTCGATCCGCCCCCCGTACTCCTCCAGCAGCGCCACGACGTCGGCACCGGCGTCGGCGGCCCAGAACACGTCGAGCTGGAAGGTCACCCAGCGCGGGTCGGTGTTCTGCACGAGGACCTCCCACGCGGTGGTGGTCTCCCCCGTCTCGGGGTTGGTGACGAGCGTCGTGAACTCCCACTGGTGGTTGTGGCCGAACAGCTTGCCGGTCCCGTTCTTCACCGACTGCTCGCCGAGGGCGTCCATGGCCTCGGCCGTGGCGATGACGTCGGCGTAGCTGCTGCTGCCGTCGCGGGCGATGCTGGGGGCGGGGAAGCCGCCGGAGCCGACGTACTTCTGGCCGACCGTCTTGGCGAAGTCCAGCGTGGTGCCGAACGTGGCCGTGGCGACGCTGCCGTGGGAGCTGGGCTGCTTGAGGCCGTACTCCTTGAGCAGGGCGCGCCAGGTCTCGGCGTCGCGGCCCTCGTAGGAGCCGCCGAACGGCTCGACGTTGCGGTAGCCGATCTCCTCGAGCTCGGCGAGCACCTGCTCGGTGCCGACCGCGCGGGACCAGCTGGCGTAGCTGAAGAGCTGGATGGAGATCTTGCTGGCGGGGATGCTCCGGCCGGCGCAGTCGGCCGCGCCGGGGCCGCGCGGTGCGGCCGAGGCGCCGCTGACGGACGCCAGGACGCCGGTGGCGGCGAGGGTCAGGGCGGCGAGCCCGGCCAGGGCGCGGCGGGGGGCGGTGGGGTGCATGAGGGGGTCCTCCTGTGTCGAGGGGTCGACGTCGACCCGGGGACGACCGTAGGGAGACATATCGCAGCCGTCAAGCAAAAGATGCCCGCCGAACGGCGAAAGCGCTCCCACGGGCGGGAGCGCCACCGGCACCACCGACGGGCAGCACGACGCCCCGGGGACCTGGTCGGTCCCCGGGGCGTCGTCACCGTGCGGGCGTGGGGTCAGCCGCGCCGGGAGGTCACCCGCCGAGGTCCTGGCGTACGGCGCCGCTGTCGCGCAGCAGCACCGCCCGGACCTCCGGGTCGGTGACCTGGCGGTTCACCAGGACGTCGAACCGGAACAGGGCCACGGCCGTGCGGAGCTCCGCGGCGCGCCCCCTGTCGACGAAGGACTGCGCCTGCTCGACCCGGTCGCCGAGCTTGCCGGCGAGCGTCGCGTCCAGCCGCCCGTCCTCGACGAAGGCGTCGAGGAGCGCGGCCATGTCGGCCAGCGACGTGGTGGTCGTGAACCCGACCGTCGTGGTGGTGGTGTTGCCCGCCACGTCGACCGCCGTGACCACGAGCTCGTGCGCCCCGAGGTCGAGGGCCCACAGCTCGAGCGTGCCGGCCTGGACCGGCTCGCCGTCGACCGTGAGGGTCAACGAGGCGACCCCGGAACCCGCGTCCTCGGCAGCCGAGGACAGGTCGATGGACTGCGAGTCGCCGAGCGTGGCGCCGTCCGTCACGCCCGTCAGGACCACCGTGGGCCCTGCCGTGTCGAAGCGGACGGTGACGCTGCCCACCTCGGACACGTTGCCGGAGGCGTCGGTCGCCCGGTAGGAGAGCACGTGCTCGCCGTCACCGAGCAGCGCCGGGTCCAGGGTGACCGGGGCGGTGTACTCCAGCCAGTCCCCGTCGCCGGTGCGGTACTCCGTGTAGACGACGCCGCCGCCTGCCTGCGAGTCGTCGGTGGCCGCGAGGGTCACCGTCGCCGGGGCGGTCCACCAGCCGGAGGCGGGGGCCTCCGGTGCGAGCGTGGCGGTGACCACGGGCGCGGTGGTGTCGGGGTCGGGCTCGTCGCCGCCGAGCACCCGGAACCAGTCGAACGACACGGGGACCCGTGCGGCCTGGCTGGTGCCGATGGTGAACACGCCGACCTTGAGGTCGTCGGAGCCGCCGATCGCGGCGTTGCCGACCCCGGTGGTGCCGCCGACCGCGACCCAGGTGGTCCCGTCGAGCGAGTACTCACCGGTGAAGGTGTCGCCCGCCTTGGACAGCCGCAGCCACACGTCGCCGCGGGCGACCTGCTCGCTGCTGGGCTGCGGGTTCTGGATGACGCTGCCCAGCTCCGAGCGGAGCTCGAGGCTGGAGGCGACGGAGGCCGCGCCCAGGGCGGAGGTGACGACGTGGTCGAACTTGACGTAGTTGTCGTCGTCGACCCAGGCGATGAGACCGCCCTGCTGGTACTGCTGGACCAGGGCGCTGGTGTCGAGCTTGGTCTCCACCGTCCAGTCACCCTCGGGGGCGTCCTGGAGGACGAGGTTCGTCACGCTCGCCGAGTTCGGGGTCGTGTAGATGTCCCCGTTCGGCGTGAGCAGCGTGAGCTCGCCACCGGCCAGCGTGAGCGCGGACGGCTCCTCCCGGACGACCTGCCAGCGGCAGGTGTCCAGCGCGGTGCCGTCGAACTCGTCGGACGGGGTGACCGCCTCGGCCGTCTCGTCCGGCGTGATGGTGAAGGAGTCGAACTCCGCGTCGAGGACCGGCTCGTTGCCGCTGCCCGTGAGGGACAGCAGGCCGATCCGCGCGTTCGTGATGCCGGCCGTCGTGACGGTCTGCCCCATGTCGGTGAAGGTCACGCCGTCGGCGGAGTACTGCCCCGTGACGTCGGTCCCGTTCGTGGACGTGAGCCGCACCCAGAAGGTGTCGGGGAAGGCGGCGCCGATCCCCGGCGTGTTGAACTCCGTGGCGACGGCGCCGGTCTCCTTGAGGAACTGGAAGACCCGGCCGGCCGCGTCGGACGTCGCCGTCCGGCCCTGGACGACCATCTTGATGTAGTTGTCGTCGTCGCCGTAGAGGACCAGACCGGCCTGCTGGTACTGCTCACGAGCGGCCAGGGTCACCTTGGTGGTGGCCTGGAACGCCCCGGGCTGCAGGTCCTGCACGACGATGTTCGTCGTCGTGTTGGGGGTCTGGTAGATGTCCGTCGCCGTGGTCGGGAGCACGAGCGCCCCGTCCTCGACCCGGAGGGTGCCGTCCGGCCGGACGACGTCCCAGCGGGCGTCGTCGAGCGAGGTGCCGTCGAACTGGTCGGACCTCGCACCGAAGCACGGCTGCAGCGGGACCGCGTCGACCTCGATCTCGACCGTGGCCACCCGGAAGGCGCCGCGCTCGTCGGTCGCACGGAAGGTCGCCGTGTACGTGCCGGGCTCGGTGTAGACGACGTCGGTCGTCAGCCCCTCGCGCGGCTCGTCGCCGGCGATGCCGGTGGTCCACACCCCGGTGAAGGAGTCGCCGTCGATGTCGGAGACAGCGGCGGTGAGCGTCACGGGCAGCGGCGCCTCGCCCTCGTCGGGGGTGGCGGTGACGGAGTCCAGCGTCGGGGCGCTGTTGGCGCTGACGCCGGTCCCGATGAACTGGAACCAGTTGACGTTCATCAGGCTGCCGGCCTCGCCGGTGCGGGACTGGAAGACCACGAACAGGGTCCCGGACTCGGTGGGCAGGTCGTCCACGAGGTCGACCCGGAAGTCCCGGTAGCTCTGCCAGCCACCGGTGTTCGTCACGTCGACCGTCCCCAGGACGGGGCCGTCCGCCGCGTCCCAGCGGAGCTCGACGAGCCCGCCGGCCGTGTCGCTGGCCGCCCGGACCGAGACCGCGTCGATGCCCGCGAGGTTGACGGGCTCGTAGGTGACGTAGTCGCCGTCCTCGGTGAACCCGATGTTCTGGAACCCGCCGGCGGTGTCGGTGGTGGTCTCGGCCACGACCCCGGCGTCGCCGCCGGCAGCCGAGCCCGGGGCACGACCGGTGCTGGTGAAGTACTCGGCCTGCTTGCGCTTGGGCTGCAGGGTGAGGATGTCGGTCCCGGTCAGCACCGGGGCGCCGCCCGCCCCGCCCTTGTCGGTGTAGTCGGCCTCGACGATGACGAAGATGTCCGCCTCGGGACCGTGGCTGTCGTCGATGGTGGCGACGAACTCGCCCTCGCAGCCGACCGACTGCTCGCCCGGGTGCCCGTGGTCGTTGTGGCCCAGGGCGGGCTTGACGACGACGCCGGGGCAGGTGTCGACGCCGGCGGCGTCGTCCTCGGGGTCGGTGACGGAGACGGAGTAGCCGACGGTGTCGCCGAACTCCGTGAAGCCGCCCTCCGGCGGGCCGGTGATCTCCACCGTCGGCCGGGTGTTGCCGGCGGCGATGTTGACCGTGGCCGTGGCGGTGCGCTCGGCCTCGTTGGTCACCGTGAGCAGCGCCTGGTAGGCCCCGGCGGTGCTGTAGGTGTACGTGGGGCTCGCCTCGGTGGAGTCGGTGTCACCGTCGCCGTCGAGGTCCCACGCGTAGGTGAGGACCGTGCCGCCGTTGGGGTCGAACGTCCCCGCCGAGCTGAACGTCACCGTCAGCGGCGTGGGGCCGCTGGTGACGTCCGCGGAGGCGATCACCACGGGGGCGCGGCTCGCGGCCAGGTAGTCGATCCGGTAGACCCCGGAGTCGGCGTTGTTGCCGCCGAAGCCCGAGCCCCAGTCGAGCATGTAGAGCGCACCGTCCGGGCCCCAGTCCCAGGCCATCGGCTTGATGATGAGCCCGCGGGGCAGGAACTCGGTCGCCTTGACGGGCTCGGAGCGGTCCTCGCTCAGCAGCACGTTGTACAGCTGGCCCGTGTTCCACTCGCCGAGCAGGGCCTTGTCCGCGAAGTACGCCGGCCACTTGCGGTCGGAGTCCAGCTCGGGGTCGTACACGTACGCCGGGCCCGCCATGGGCGCGCCGCCCGTGCCGATGCCCGGGTAGGTGGAGGTCGACTCGCGGCCGTACCAGATCTGCGCGGCGATGGCCGGGGGCAGCTGGGTGAGGCCGGTGTTGTTCGGGGAGTTGTTGACCGGGGCGGTGCAGCTGTACAGCCCGCTGCCGGTGTTCGTGGCGAAGTTCCAGTCCACGTACGGGGTGTTGCCGCCGTGGCAGTACGGCCAGCCGTAGTTGCCCGGCTGGGTGAGGACCTGCCACTCGACGCGGCCGTCGGGGCCGCGGGTCGGGCTGCTGGCACCGGCGTCGGGACCGTAGTCGGCGACCATGAGCTGGTCGGTCAGCGGGTCGATGCCGATGCGGAACGGGTTGCGGAACCCCATGCCGTAGATCTCGGGGCGGGTCAGGGCCGTGCCGGCGGCGAAGAGGTTGCCCTCGGGGACCGTGTACGTCCCGTCGGCCTGCGGGGTGATGCGCAGGACCTTGCCGGACAGGCTGTTGGTGTTGGCGGAGGTCCGCTGGGCGTCGAAGGCCGCGCGGCCCGCGCGCTCGTCGGTGGGCGCGTAGCCCTGCGACTCGAACGGGTTCGTGTTGTCGCCCGTGGCGATGTAGAGGTTGCCCTGGGTGTCGAACTCGAGCGCGCCGCCGGCGTGGCAGCACTGCTCGCGCTGGACCGGCACCTCGAGCACGACAGCCTCGGTCGCTGGGTCGATGCTGGTGGCGCCCATGGTGAAGCGCGAGACCTTGTCGACCGCGGAGCCCTCGGGCGACCAGTACAGGTACACCCAGCCGTTGGTCGTGAAGGCGGGGTCGAGGGCGATGCCGACGAGCCCGAACTCCTGGACCGTGGTCACGTCGAGGTCGAGGACCGTGCGCACGGAGCCGTTGGGCTCGATGAGGCGGACCTGGCCGTTGCGCTCGATGTAGAAGACGCGGCCGTCGTCGGCGACGTCGATCTCCATCGGGTTCGACGTGTTCTCGTCGAGGGCGACCTTCTCGAAGCTGTCGTCGGAGGTGGCGCTGCAGTCAGACGCGACGGCGCCGGCAGCGGTCTCGATGCCCCCGAGCAGGTGGCCGAGGAACTCCGGCTCCGCGTAGGACTCGTTGGTGTGGCCCAGCGCGGTGTACCAGCTGCGGCCCGCCTCGACGTCCTGGCACCAGGCGATCGGGTGGTCGGCGCCCATGGCGTTGCCGCCCGGGGAGTAGGTGGTCTCGTCCAGCGAGGCGAGGACGTGGACCTCGTCGCGGGGGTTGGTCCGGAAGCTGTACCACTCGTCGAAGCGGGACCACTCGGTCGGCAGGTCGTCGGTGGACGGGTGCGCCGGGTCCTCGACCACGACGGTCGCGGTCTGGTTCTGCGGGTGGCCGAGGAAGTAGGCGCCGACCAGGTCGCCGTAGAAGGACCAGTCGTACTCGGTGTCGGTCGCGGAGTGCACGCCGGCGTAGCCGCCGCCGGCCTCGACGTAGGCCTGGAACGCGGCCTCCTGGGCGGCGTCGAGCACGTCACCGGTGGTGGACAGCCAGACGACCGCCTCGTAGGGGGCGAGACCCTCGGTGGTGAAGACCGAGGCGTCCTCGGTCGCGGTGACGCTGAAGTCGTTCGCGGTGCCGAGCGCCTCGATCGCGGCGATGCCGGACTCGATCGAGCCGTGGCGGAACCCGGCCGTCTTGGAGAAGACGAGGACGTCGAAGCGTCCTTCGCCCACGGGCGGGGCCGCGAGCGCTGCCGCGCCGGCCGGCGCGGGGTGGGTGTGGCCGGGGTCGTCGGAGGGGTGGGCCGTGGCCGGGGCTGCCCCCAGCAGGCCGGCGCCGAGGGCGCCGACGGCCAGGGCTGCCGTGAGGGTCGACCCCGCGCGACGGCGCGGGGACAGGAGCGGGGGGGTACCCCGGGGTGGGAGCATCGATGGTCCGTTCTTCTCGTGGCCTGGTGCGTGGCACGTCCTGGGATGCCTGGGAGCGGCGTCGGACCGTCCGGGGTTGCCGCCCCGGGCGGTCCCCAGCAGGGGGCGTGCCCCCTGCTGCGGTGGTGCGCGGTCGCAGCCGTCCCGGGCCCCTCGGCACGTCGTCGTGCGGACCCGTCAGCGGTGACGAGGTGGCAGGGTTCGGCTGTCGCCCGAACATATGACCTGTGTCACGATAAAACAAGGAATCTGCGGAACTCGCTGTCCGCACGACCTACCGAGCGTGACCGCGCGGCAGAAGCCGTCCCGCGGGCACAGCTCCCCCGCCTCAGGCGGTCTCGACCAGCGCCTGCCGCAGGGCGGTCCACCCGAGCAGGGCGCACTTGACCCGGGCCGGGTAGCGGGCGACGCCGGCGAAGGCCGGGGCGTCCCCGAGCGCGTCGGCGAGGTCCGCCGGCAGCAAGTCGAGGGGGTCCACGGTCACGGTGCCGCGGGTGGTGACGATGTCGTGGAACGCGGCGTAGGCCAGCGCGGCGTCGGCGACGGAGCGACCGGTGAGCGCCTCGACCATGACCGAGGCGGAGGCCTGGCTGATCGAGCAGCCGGCGGCGTCGTAGGACACGTCGGCCAGCGGCCGGTCGCCGCCCTCCCCCGGCCCGAGCTGCAGGCGCAGGGTGACCTCGTCCCCGCAGACCGGGTTGACCTGGTGCACCTCGGTGTCGAACGGCTCGCGCAGCCCGGCCAGCCGGGGCCGGCGGGAGTGCTCGAGGATGGTCTCGCGGTACAGCTCCTGCAGGTCCATCAGCCGGTCCCGACGCTCAGGGTGGCGACGCCGAAGAAGCGCTGCGCCGCCGCGACCGCCTCGAGCAGGGCGTCGACGTCGGCCTCGGTGGAGTACACGTGCGTGCTCGCCCGGACCGTGGCCTGCACGCCCATCCGCCGGTGCAGCGGCCAGGCGCAGTGGTGCCCGACCCGGACGGCGACGCCGGCGTCGTCGAGCACCTGGCCGACGTCGTGGGCGTGGACCCCGTCGACGACGAACGCCACGGTGCCGCCGCGCTGGGCGAGGTCGGCCGCCCCGCTGCCGGACGGTCCGACGACCCGCACGCCGCGCAGGTCGGCGAGGCCGTCGAGGATGCGCGCGGTGAGCTGCTGCTCGTGGGCGGCGACGGCGTCCATCCCGACCGCGCTCAGGTAGTCGCAGGCCGCGGCCAGGCCGACCGCCTGGGAGACCATCGGCACCCCGGCCTCGAACTTCTGCGGCGCCGGGGCCCACGTGGAGCCCTCCATGGTCACCGTGGAGATCATCGAGCCGCCGGTGAGGAACGGGGGCATCGCGTCGAGCAGCTCGGCCCGCGCCCACATCACGCCGATGCCGGTCGGTCCCAGCATCTTGTGCCCGCTGAACACCGCGACGTCGACGCCGAGGGCCGGCAGGTCCACCGGCAGGTGGGGCACGGACTGGCAGGCGTCGAGGACGACGAGGGCCCCGACCGCGCGGGCCCGGGCGACGAGCTCGGTGACGGGGTTGACCGTGCCGAGCACGTTGGAGGTGTGGACGAACGCGAGCACGCGCGTGCGCTCGGTGAGCTCGACGCTGTCCAGGTCGAGGCGGCCGTCGTCGGTCACCCCGTACCAGCGCAGCGTCGCACCGGTGCGCCGGCAGAGCTCCTGCCACGGCACGAGGTTGGCGTGGTGCTCCATCTCGGTGACGACGACCTCGTCGCCCGGGCCCAGGGCCAGGTGCTCCGCGCCCGGCGTCGTGGCCGCGTTGCCCAGGGAGTAGGCGACGAGGTTGATGCCCTCCGTAGCGTTCTTGGTGAGGACGACCTCGTCCGCGCGGGCGCCGACGAAGGCCGCCACGGTGGCGCGGGCGCCCTCGTAGGCCTCCGTCGCCTCCTCGGCGAGCTGGTGGGCGCCCCGGTGCACGGCGGCGTTGCTCGTGGTGAGGAAGCGCCGCTCGGCGTCGAGGACCTGCAGCGGCCGCTGAGACGTGGCGCCGGAGTCCAGGTAGACCAGCCGCTTCCCGTCGCGCACCGTGCGGGACAGGACGGGGAAGTCGCCGACCAGGTCGGGACCGGGTGCTCTGCTCACCCGCCCGACTCTACGCCCATTACGTCCCGGGGCCCTGCCCTAAATGCGTGGAGGCGGTCGGCGCGGCGCTGGCAGGATCGGGGGCGTGCCAGCCACCCTCGTCGCCCGCGGCCTCGCGGCCGGCCACGCCGAGCGCACCCTGTTCTCCGGCCTCGACCTCGTCGTGGCCCCCGGGGACGTCGTCGGCCTGGTCGGTGCCAACGGCGCGGGCAAGTCGACCCTGCTCCGGGTGCTCGCCGGGGAGGCCGCCCCCGACGCCGGGTCGGTGACGCTGAACCCGCCCGGGGCCAGCGTCGGGCACCTGGCGCAGGAGCCCGAGCGCCGCCCGGGCGAGACGGTCGAGGGGTACCTCGCCCGTCGCACCGGCGTCGCGGCGGCGCAGGCCCGGATGGACGCCGCGGCCGACGCGCTCGGCGAGGGCGCCCCCGGCGCGGACGACGAGTACGCGACCGCCCTCGAGCAGTGGCTCGCCCTCGGTGCGGCCGACCTGGACGACCGGGCCGGCGCGGTGCTCGCGGAGGTCCGGCTCGACGTGGACCCCGGCACCGCCATGACCGCGCTGTCCGGCGGCCAGGCCGCGCGCGCCGGGCTGGCGGCGCTCCTGCTGTCGCGCTTCGACGTGGTCCTGCTCGACGAGCCGACCAACGACCTCGACCTGGACGGGCTGGACCGGCTCGAGCGCTTCGTCGCCGGGCTGCGCACCGGGGCGGTCCTGGTGAGCCACGACCGGGAGTTCCTCGCCCGCACCGTGACCCGGGTCGTCGAGCTGGACCTCGCCCAGCAGCAGGTCAACGTCTACGGCGGCGGGTACGAGTCCTACCTCGCCGAGCGCGAGGTGGCCCGGCGCCGGGCGCGCGAGGCCTACGACGAGTACGAGGACACTGTCGAGGGCCTGCAGGCGCGCTCGCGGATGCAGCGCGGCTGGGCCGACAAGGGCGTGCGGAACGCCCTGAAGAAGCGGCCGGACAACGACAAGATCCTCGCCAAGCGCCGCGCCGACTCCTCGGAGAAGCAGGCCGCCAAGGCGCGCCAGACCGACCGGATGATCGAGCGGCTGGAGGAGGTGGAGGAGCCGCGCAAGGAGTGGCAGCTCCAGTACTCCATCGCCGCGGCGCCCCGCGGCAGCAGCGTCGTCCTCACGGCCAACGGGGCCACCGTCGAGCGGGGCGGCTTCACCCTGGGACCCGTCGACCTGCACGTGGCGGCCGGGGACCGGGTGGCCGTCACCGGGCCCAACGGCAGCGGCAAGACCACGCTGCTCGACCTGCTCCTCGGCCGCCTCGACCCGACCGCCGGGACGGTGTCGCGCGGCTCGTCGGTCGAGGTGGGCGAGGTCGACCAGGTCCGCGCCGTGCTCACCGGCGAGGAGACGCTGCTGGAGGCGGTCCGCTCGCACCTGGAGGACACCGCCCCCGCCGAGGTGCGCACCCTGCTCGCCAAGTTCGGCCTCAGGGCGGCGCACGTCGACCGGCCCGTGGCCAGCCTGTCCCCCGGTGAGCGCACCCGCGCCGCGCTCGCGCTGCTGCAGGCCCGCGGCGTCAACCTGCTCGTCCTCGACGAGCCGACCAACCACCTCGACCTGCCCGCCATCGAGCAGCTGGAGCAGGCGCTGGACGCCTACACCGGCACGCTGCTGCTCGTCACCCACGACCGTCGGATGCTCGACGCGGTCCGGGTGGACCGGCGCTGGTCGGTGCTGGACGGCCGGGTCACCGAGAGCTGAGGGGCGCGCGGCTCAGCGGATGTCGGCGCTCTCGCCGTACAGGTGGAAGTGCCCGACGGACTCGCGGCGGCCGATCGCCCAGCGGCCGTGCTCGCGGACGTAGGTGTCGCGGTAGGCGCCGCCGCCGCGGACCCAGCTGCCGTCCCCCATCTCGACGGTGATGTCGACGTCGGACTCCCCCGTCGCCCGGTCCTCGCCGGGGTCGACGGACAGGACGAGGTTCGCGCTCCAGTGGTGCATCTGGCGGAAGGTGTCCCACTGCTGCTGCGCGGCGGCGAGGATCCCCTCCTGCCCGCGGAACACCGTGTCGGCGCCGACCTGCCACACCGCGTCCTCCGACCAGACGGCGAGGAAGCGTGCCTCGTCCCGCTTGTCGATGCCGTGGCAGTACTCGTGGACGAGCCGGGTGATGTCCCGCTCGGTGAGCAGCAGGTCGAGCGCGGCGCGGGCGTCGGCGTCCATCGCCGCACCCTACGCCCGGGATGTCCGGCTGCGGCAGCCCTGCGGCGTCCCTCAGGTGCGGGCGGGCAGGGCCTCGAGCAGCCGGCGGAGCAGGACGGTGACGTCCTCCGGCGCCGCGACCCGGTACCCCGCCGCGGTCGGGCCCGTGCCGACCTTGACCCCGACGTCGCCGGCGGCCGGGTCGAGCACGGCGAAGGCGTCCTCGTCGGTGACGTCGTCGCCGGCGTAGAGCACGGCCGCGGCACCGGTGCGGGCGCGCAGCCCCTGCAGCGCGGACCCCTTGTCCGCGGTGACGACGCTGAGCTCGACGACGTCGTGGCCACGGCGCAGGTGCACGCCCTCGCGGGTCCCGAGGTCCTCGACGACCCGCTCGGTGAGGTGGAGCGCGGTCTCCGGGTCCGCGCGCCGGGTGTGCAGCACCACCCCGGTCGGCTTGTGCTCCACCGTCGCACCGGTCGCACCGGTCCGGCCCGGGGCGTCGGCGAGGACCGAGGCGACCAGGGCCTCGAGCTCGGCCGTGATCTCGACGAGCACCGCGGCCTGCCGCTCGTCGAGCAGGGCGAGCGAGGCCGCGCCCGGGTCGGCGGCCGCGTCCACGGGGTCCGCCGGGTCGAGCGGCCCGGAGGGCCCGGACGGGCCGGCCGGCTCGTCGGCCGGCGTCCCGACCTGCTCCACCGCCGCGACCTCGTCGTCGGCGACCACGGCACCCACCTCGGCGCCCACCTCGGCCCCGTGCCCGCCGACCACGAGCCAGCCCGGCTCCGGCGAGGCGGCCTCGACCAGGCTGGCCAGGGCGCGGCCCGACACCAGGGCGACCCGCAGGCCCCTGCCGGCGAGCGCGAGGAGCGCCTCGCGCGTGCCGGGCAGCATCCGGGAGGCGGCCGGGTCGTCGACCAGCGGGGCGCAGACACCGTCGAAGTCGAGGGCGAGCAGCACGGGGGCGCGCCCGGCGAGCGCCTGGAGCGCCGCGGCCAGGCCGTCCTCGACCCCCGGGCCGACGGGCT
>NZ_JBBEOI010000029.1 GCF_037860755.1 Aquipuribacter hungaricus
CCCGCGCCCGGGCCGTCCGGTGCCGCCGGCCCGCACGCGGCGAGGACGACGGCCGCGCAGGCCGGGAGGACGGCGGCGCGGACGGTGCGGCGGCGCCTCACCGGCCCGGCACCTCGAGCCCCACGTTCGTGGCCTTGGTCGTCGCCACGACCACCGACCCCGGCTCGAGCCCGAGCTCGTCCACCGCCTCGCGGGACAGCAGCGAGACGACCCGGAACGGACCGGCCTGCACCTCGACCTGGGCCATCACCGTGTCCCGGACGACCCTGGTGACCACGCCGCGGAACCGGTTGCGCGCGCTCGCTCCCGCGACGGGCCCGGCGTCCGGCGCCCGGCCCTGCTCCTCGGCGACCCGCGCGACGTCCGCGCCGTCGACGAGCAGCGGACCCGGAGGACCGGCCACCGCGGGGAGCCGGCCGGAGTCCACCCACCGCCGGACGGTGTCGTCGCTCACCCCGAGCAGCTCGGCGACCTCGCGGATCCTCAGGTGCGGCACGAGGGATACCGTACGTCCGCAGGTGCGGACCGCTGGACGGCAGGTGTCGACCGGTCGGGTGGTTCGTCGGGGCACCGGGGGCTGCGCCGACCCGCGCCGGGTCCGGCATGTCGGTCATACTCGACGCACCATGAGCACAGCCGCCACGCCCGGTCCGTCGTCCACCCCGTCAGATAGCGGCCCCCGCATCGGCGGGGGTGTCCTCTGATGGAGTGGGTCCTCCTGGGCCTGGCCGTCCTGCTGGCGGTGGCCTGCGGCCTGTTCGTCGCGGCCGAATTCAGCCTCGTCACGGTCGAGCGCGGACAGGTGGAGCAGCGCGCCGCGGCGGGCGAGCGCGGCGCCACGGGCGTCCTGGCGGGGCTGCGGACGCTGTCCACGCAGCTGTCCGGCGCCCAGCTCGGCATCACGGTCACCTCGCTGCTCATCGGCTACCTCGCCGAGCCGTCGCTCGCCGCGCTCGTCCGGCCGGGGCTGGAGCAGGCGGGCGTCCCCGAGGGCGCCGTGCGCGGCGTGTCCCTCACCATCGCGCTCGTCACGGCGACCGTGTTCCAGATGGTCGTCTCCGAGCTCGTCCCCAAGAACCTCGCCATCGCCCGGCCCTACGGCACCGCGGTCGTCGTCACGCCGTTCCAGCGCGCCTTCTCCCGCGCGACCGGGCCGCTGCTGCGCCTGCTCAACGGCAACGCCAACTGGCTGCTCGCCCGGGTCGGCATCGAGGCGCAGGAGGAGCTCGCGTCCGCGCGCAGCCCCGACGAGCTGCAGTCGCTGGTCCGGCGCTCCGCCGACGCCGGCACCCTCGAGCAGCCGCTGTCGACGCTGCTGCAGCGCACCCTGTCCTTCGGCGAGCGCACCGCGGGCGACGTCCTCACCCCGCGCGGCCAGGTCCTCTTCGTCGAGGCGGCGACCTCGGTGGCCGACGTCGTCGAGCTCTCGCGCACCAGCGGGCACTCCCGCTTCCCCGTCACGGGCCGCGGCGGCTCCGACGAGGTGCTGGGCGTGGTCTCGCTGCGCCGCTGCCTGCGGGTCCCCGAGGACGACCGTGACGACACCGCCGCGTCGGAGGTCATGGAGCGCACCGTCGTCGTCCCGGAGTCCATCGACCTCGACGACCTGCTGGGCGTGCTGCGCACCCGGTCGCACCTGGCGCTGGTCGCCGACGAGTACGGCGGCACCGCCGGTGTCGTCACCCTCGAGGACCTCGTCGAGGAGCTCGTCGGCGAGGTCGAGGACGAGCACGACGAGCCCGAGACGCGCATCGTCCGCCGCACCGACGGCACCCTCGAGCTGTCCGGCCTGCTGCGCCCGGACGAGCTGCGCGACCTCGGCATCCCCGCCGAGGACGACCGGGACTACGACACCCTCGGCGGCCTCGTCGTCGACCTCCTCGGGCGCATCGCGGCCGAGGGCGACGCGGTGGACCTGGACGGCTGGCAGCTGCGGGTGCACGCCATGGACGGGATGCGGGTCGACGTCGTCGAGGCCGTGCCCCCGGCGGACCCCGACGACCCGGACACCGGGGCCGACGAGTCCGCCCCCCGGGAACGGACCCCCCACGACGAGGCGCACATCGGCGACCACGTCCACGTCGGCGACCGCCACGGCAGCACCGGCACCGAGCACGGCGGCGTCCCCGGCAGCCACGGCGGGTCGCAGCAGCACGTGCACGCCCACGACGGGGAGGTGACCCGGTGAGCGACGGCACCGCGGTCCTCGTCGCCGCGCTCCTGCTGCTGGGCAACGCCTTCTTCGTCGGCGCCGAGTTCGCCGTCATCTCCGCCCGCCGGTCCAAGATCGAGCCGCTCGTCGAGGCCGGCACGCTCGGCGCCCGCACCACGCTCAGGGCGATGGAGCGGGTCACCCTCATGCTCGCCGGCGCCCAGCTGGGGATCACCGCCTGCTCGCTCGGGCTCGGCGCGCTCGGCGAGCCCGCCGTGGCGCACCTGCTCGAGCCGGCGTTCGAGGCGCTGCGCGTGCCCGAGGCGTTCGTCCACCCGGTCGCCTTCGCGATCGCGCTGTCCGTCGTCGTGTACCTGCACATCGTCCTGGGCGAGATGGTGCCCAAGAACATCGCCATCGCCGGGCCCGAGCGCACCGCGCTGGTGCTCGCGCCGCTGCTGTACGGCGTGGTGGTCGCCCTCAAGCCGCTGCTGCTCGCGCTCAACGGCATCGCCAACGTGCTGCTGCGCCTGGTGCGCGTCGAGCCGGCCGAGGAGGTGGCCTCGGTGTTCACCCGCGAGCAGGTCGCCACGATGATCGCGGAGTCCAACCGCGAGGGGCTGCTCGACGACGAGGAGGTCGACCTCCTCGAGGGGGCGCTCGAGCTCCAGGACCGGACCGCCGCCGACATCATGGTCCCGATGGACGAGGTCCGGGCCGTCCCGGGCGACGCCCCCGCCACCGCGGTCCACACCGCCGCCGTCGAGACCGGCTTCTCCCGGTTCCCGCTGCTGGACGGCGACGGCCGCCCCGTCTCCTACGTCCACGTCAAGGACGTGCTGCCGCCCAAGGGCGAGCGCGTGGCCGGCTTCCCCGTGCCGGAGGGCTCGCGCCGGCACCTGCCGGACGTGGCACCCACGGCCTCGGTGGAGCAGGTCGTCCAGTCGCTGCGCGCCGCCGGGGCCCACCTGGGCCGCGTCGTGCGCGCCGAGGACGGCGGCCGCGGCTCCCGCGTCGTCGGCATCGTCGCCCTCGAGGACGCCCTCGAGGAGCTGATCGGCACCGTCGAGGACCCGGCGCACCGGTGAGCCCGGGCACGACCGCGACCGGTCCCGACAGGCTCGTCGTCGCCACGACGACGGTGCTCGTCGTGGTCGCCGGCGTGGTCGTGGTCGCCGGGGTGCTCGCGGCGACCGCCGGGCGCACGGACACCCTGAGCATCGCCGACCCGGGCCCGCTGACCACCACGGGCCTCCCGCTGGCCCGCTACCTGCAGGACGTCCTCGGCACCCTCGTCGTCGGGTGCGCCCTGCTGCCGGTCCTGCAGCCGGCGGGCGGGGACGCGCCGCTCGCCCGCCGGTCCCACGCGCTGCTGGCGCCCACCGCGCTGGCGTGGGCGGCGGTCACCGCCGTGGTCTACCTGCTCACCGCCTCCGACCTGTCGGGCCGGTCGGTGCCGCGCATCCTCGCCCCTGACGTGCAGCAGCTGTTCCTCACCCTGCCGCAGGCCCGGGCGCAGCTGCTCGTCGTGCTGGCGGCGGTCGTCCTCGTCGTGGCGTCCCGCACCCGCGCGGGCGAGGACCCCTGGGTGGCCCGCGGGCTGCTGCTCGTCGCCACCGCCGGCCTGCTGCCGCCGGCGTTCGTCGGGCACTCCGCCGCGGCCGCCGACCACGAGACGGCCGTCGGCAGCGTCTCGCTCCACCTGGTCGCCGGGGCGCTGTGGGTCGGCGGCCTCGCGGTCCTGGCCGTGCTCGTCCTGGCCGACGCCCGGGTGCGCGCGGCCGACGCGCTGCCGACCGTCCGCGCGTTCAGCACCCTGGCGCTGGGCTGCGTCGTCGTCGTCGGCGCGTCCGGGGTGCTCAACGGCGCGCTCCGCGTCCGCCCCGAGGACCTGTTGAGCACCGTCTACGGCGTGCTGCTCGTGGTGAAGACGCTGGCTCTCGTGGTCCTCGTCGGGCTCGGCTGGTGGCACCGCCGGCGCAGCATCACCGCGATGGCCGCGGCGGGCGGGCGCGACGCGGCCCGGGCGGCGTTCCTCCGCCTGGTCGTCGTGGAGCTGGCGGTCATGGCGCTCACCGTCGCCGCCGCGGTCGTCCTCGCCCGGACCCCGCCCCCCGGCCTCGGCGGCTGACGCCCCCAGCCCTCCGGTCGAACGATGATGACTGCGCGGACGCCACCGCTGCGCCCCCAACCCTCCGGGCGAACGATGATGACTGCGCGGACGCCAACAGCGCGCCCGCCGAGGGTCCGGGCGATCGATGATGACTGCGCGGACGCCGGTTCCGCCCCCCGGTAGTCCGGCGGACCCGGGCTCAGGTGCCGGTGGCGCCGACCCAGCGGTACTCGACCTCGGGGCGGCCCGGGACGCCGTAGCGGGGCGCGCGGACCACGACGCCCGTGCCCGCGAGGTGCTCGAGGTAGCGCCGGGTGGTGACGCGCGCGGTCCCGGTGCGGGCGGCGACCTCGGCGGCCGAGCACGGTCCCTGGCGCACCACGGCCACCACGGCGTCGAGGGTCTCGGCGCCCAGCCCCTTGGGCAGGTCCGCGCCGGCGGGCCCGCGCAGCGCCGACAGCGCCCGGTCGACCTCGTCCTGCCCGCCCGCCGACCCGCCCGCGCCGACCTGGTCGCGGTAGGCCGCGTAGCGCTCGAGCCGGTCCCGCAGCGCCGCGAAGACGAACGGCTTGAGCAGGTACTGGACTATGCCCTGCGACACGGCGGCCCGGACCACGGCCAGGTCACGGGCGGAGGTGACGGCGATGACGTCGGCCGGGTGCCCGGCCGCGCGCATCGCCCGCACGACGTCCAGGCCGTGCCGGTCGGGCAGGTGCATGTCGAGCAGCACGAGGTCCACCGGCGGGGACGTCGCCCCGAGGAGCCGCACCGCCTCGGCCCCGGTGCGCGCGACCCCCACGACCTCGAAGCCCGGCACCCGGCCCACGTAGGCCTCGTGCGCCTGCGCCGCGACCGGCTCGTCCTCCACGACGAGCACCCGCACCGGCACAGCCTGGGCCGCTGCCGGCGTCCCGGCCGGCGTCCCCGTGCTCACGCCGGCACCCGCGCCGCCAGGGGCAGGCGGACGGTGAACACCGCGCCGTCGCGGCGGCCGACCTCGACCGTGCCGCCCAGCCGGCGCACGGTCTGCCCGACCAGCGCCAGACCCAGCCCCCGCCCCTGAGGCCGGCCCTGCCCCGCGGGCTTGGTCGACCAGCCGCGGGTGAACGCCTCGTCGGCGGTGGCCGGGTCGAGCCCGGGGCCGGAGTCGGCGACCTCGAGCAGCAGGTCCGTGCCGTCGCGGCGGACCAGGACCTCCACCCGGCGCGGCGCCGGCGCCGAGGCGGCGGCGTCGACGGCGTTGTCGACGAGGTTGCCCAGCAGGGTGACGACGTCGCGGGCGACGAGCCCGCTGTCGCGCAGCCCGTCGGCGTCGAGCTCGGTGCCGTCGGCGAGCACCAGGTCGACGCCCCGCTCGGCGGCCACGGCCGACTTGCCGAGCAGGACCGCGGCGACGACCGGCTCCTCGACCGCGCCGACGACCCGGTCGGTGAGGGCCTGCACCGCGGCCAGCTCGTCGACCGCGAAGCCGACGGCCTCCTCGGTGCGGCCGAGCTCGAGCAGGGACACCACGGTGTGCAGGCGGTTGGCCGACTCGTGGGCCTGGGAGCGCAGCGACTCCGCGAGCCCGCGGGCGGCGTCGAGGTCGCCGGCCAGGGCGCGCAGGTCGGTCCGGTCCCGCAGCGTCACCACCCGGCCGAGGACCCGGCCGTCGACCTCGGCGGGCGCGCCGCTGACCACGACGACCCGTTCGCGGGCGAGGTGGACGGCGTCGTGGACGACCTCGTCCCCGGCGAGGACCTCGACGAGCCCGCCGGGCAGGCCCAGCTCGTCGGCGCGACGCCCGGCGAGGTCGTCGGGCAGGCCGAGCAGCCGGCGCGCCTCGTCGTTGGCCAGCTGCACCCGGCCGGCGGGGTCGAGCACGACCAGGCCCTCGCGGACGGAGTGCAGGACGGCGTCGTAGCAGGCGTACATCCGCGACAGCTCTTCCGCACCGAGGCCGTACGTCAGCCGGCGCAGCCGCCGTGCGACGAGCAGGGTGCCGGCGCCGGCGATGGCGAGGACGAGCAGCGCACCGGCGCCCAGCAGCGGCAGCTCCGCCCGCAGCTGGTCGCCGACCTCGTCCACCGACAGCCCGACCGACACGAGCGCGACGACCTCGCCGGAGGGGTCCAGCACGGGGGTGACCGCCCGCACCGACGGGCCGAGCGTGCCGGTGAAGGTCTCGGTGAACGTCTCGCCGCGCAGCGCCGGGGCCACCGTGCCGAGGAACGGGCGGCCGAGCTGGTCGGGGTCCGGGTGCGACCACCGGGTGCGCCCCGGCGACATGACGACGACGAAGTCCGTGCCGGTGTCCCGGCGCACCCGCTCGGCGTACGGCTGCAGCAGGGACGACGGGGCCGCGCTGCCCACCGCGCCCAGCACGTCCGGGGAGTCCGCGACGCTGCGCGCGACCGCCGTCACCTGCTGGGCGGCCGCCTCGTCGGCGTCCTCGGCCGCGTCGGCCCACGCCAGGCCCGTCGCGACGACGACGACGAGGAGCACGAGCGCGCCCTGGAGCAGGAGCAGCTGGCGCGCGAGGCTCCACCGACGCAGGTCCGGCGCGGGGGGCACCGGGCCAGTGTGCCCCCGCGCCCCGGCCTGCCGCCGACCGCAATGACCACAACGTGACCGCGTCGGGGTGCGTGGCCCAGGCTGCCCACGTCGACGCCCGCGGCACCGAGGCCCGGGCAGAGCCCAGGAGACCGCTCATGGCCGAGAACGCCCCTGCGACTGCCGCGCCCAGCGCGAAGCGGGACCGCACCCACTGGTTGTACATCGCCGTCATCGCCGCCGTGGTGCTCGGCATCGCGGTCGGCCTGGTGAGCCCGGAGACCGGGGTGGCGCTCAAGCCGCTCGGCACCGGGTTCGTCGACCTCATCAAGATGATGATCAGCCCGGTCATCTTCTGCACGATCGTCCTGGGCATCGGCTCGGTGCGCGCCGCGGCCAGCGTCGGCAAGGTCGGCGGCCTGGCCCTCGCCTACTTCCTCACCATGTCGACGTTCGCGCTGGCCATCGGCCTCGTCGTCGGCAACCTCATCCAGCCCGGCGAGGGCCTGTCCATCAACCCGGACTACGAGCCCCCGGCCGCGGCCGAGGAGGGCGAGGGCGGCCTGGTCGGCTTCGTCCTCGGGCTCATCCCGACGACGCTGGTGTCCCCGCTGGTCGGGGAGTCGGTGCTGTCGACGCTGTTCGTCGCGCTGCTCGTCGGCTTCGGCATCCAGGCGCTCGGCGGCTCCACCGGCGCGGCGGCCCTGCGCGGGATCGGCGTGTTCCAGAAGGTCGTCTTCAAGGTCCTGGCCATGATCATGTGGGTCGCCCCGGTCGGGGCGTTCGGCGCCATCGCCGCCGTCGTCGGCGAGACCGGCGTGGATGCGCTGCGCAGCCTCGCGCTGCTCATGGTCGCCTTCTACCTGACCTGCGCGCTGTTCGTCATCGGGATACTCGGCTCGCTGCTCAAGGTCGTCACCGGGCTCAGCATCTTCTCGGTGCTGCGGTACCTGGCGCGGGAGTTCCTGCTCATCGTCTCCACGTCGTCCTCGGAGACGGCGCTGCCCCGCCTCATCGCCAAGATGGAGCACCTCGGTGTGTCCCGCCCCGTCGTCGGCATCACCGTCCCGACCGGCTACAGCTTCAACCTCGACGGCACCGCGATCTACCTGACGATGGCGTCGCTGTTCATCGCCGAGGCGACCGGCACCCCGCTGGCCATCGGCGAGCAGATCAGCCTGCTCGTCTTCATGATCATCGCCTCGAAGGGCGCCGCGGGCGTCACCGGCGCCGGCCTGGCCACCCTGGCCGGCGGGCTGCAGTCCCACCGCCCCGACCTGGTCGACGGCGTCGGGATCATCGTCGGCATCGACCGGTTCATGTCCGAGGCCCGCGCGGTGACCAACTTCGCCGGCAACGCGGTCGCCACCCTGCTCATCGGCCACTGGACCGGCGGGATCGACATGGACCGGGTCCGCACCGTGCTCGGCGGCGGCGACCCGTTCGACGAGGCCACCATGCTCGACCCCGACGGCGGGCACGGCGAGGCCCCCGAGGAGCAGGAGCGCCAGCTCGAGGGCTCGACGCGCTGAGGCGGTCGCGGGGAGGCCCACGGGTGGGGCGGGTCCGCGGACCCGCCAACCGTCGGGCCTCCTGGCTCGTGGTCGATCGGGTCAGCGGCAGAAGTTGACGACGCCGTAGAGCCGGCCGTCCGGACCGCGGGCCGCCCCGGCCCACATCCGCGACCATGTTCCGGACGCCACCGTGGCGTGGGGCGGCGACTCCTGCCAGGCCCTGACCAGGGCCGGGGCGTCGCCGCCCACCGCCACGATCTGCCCGTTCCAGCCGGTCCCGCCGTGGAACAGCGAGCGGGAGGCGGCCATGGCGGAGGCGAGGGCGACGGGGTCGCCGCAGGCCGCGCGCGCCACGCCGCCGCGGATGCCGTACAGGCCCGAGGGGTCCGCCACCGTGACGCCGGTGTCGGCGCCGATGTGCCAGAGCGGACGACCGTCGGCGCGGTAGACGACGAGGTTGCCGTCCGGCTGGAGCACGGTGCGGGCCCCGGGGTTGCCGGCGCTGCGGGAGTCCCACAGCGGGCGGCCCGAGGCGGAGTAGACGACGAGGTTGCCGTCGCCCTGCATGACGGTGCGGGCGCCCGCGTTGCCGTGGGTGCCCGCGTGCCAGCGCACCCGGCCGCCCGCCGCGTGGACGACGAGGTTGCCGTCGGTCTGCATGACGAGGCGGTAGGAGCCGGACACCACCTGCTGGCCGCCCTGCAGCACGCTGCCCGCGCCGAGCCCGGGGGGCACGGCGGCCCGGGCACCGGTGGCCGGGGCCAGCAGGGCCGCGAGGACCAGCAGGAGGCACGCCAGCAGGGCGGCGGGGCGTGCGGGGACGCGCAGGGGCACGGTGGCGCTCATCGGCAGGAGGCTCTCTGGCAGGGCTGCGCACACCACGCAGACGGACCCGCCGGGGAGCGCGTCCGCCAGTCAGACGGGGGGTGGACGCAGCGAGGGGGTCACTCGTCAGTCACTGACGGTGCCACCCCGATGACGCATCGCGCAAGCATCCCCGCTGCAGCAGGGCCGTCCGGGTGAACGGCGGGCCTCGTCCGGCGCGCCACCGCTCGGTGCAGGCGGTGGTGACGTCGTCCCTCGGTGGTGGTGCAACGTTTGACGACCTCGTCGACGAGGGACGGTCAGGGCGTCAGGACCGCCACCCCACCAGGAGGACCTCCGTGCGCACCCCCCCGACCGTCGTCGCCGCCCTCGCTGCCGCCGCCCTGGGCCTGTCGGCGTGCGCCGGCAGCGACGCCCCCGCCGACGGCACGGAGGTCGAGGCGCCCGCAGACCAGGGCGACGACAGCACCTCCGACGACGCCTCCGACGACCAGGGCGACAGCACCGACGACGGCGCGGACGACGGCGACGACGACGGAGCCGACGACCAGGTGGACGACAGCACGGCCGGCGACGGCGCGGACGACCAGGGCGACGACCAGGTGGACGACAGCAGCCCCGAGGACGGGTCGGACGACCAGGGCGACGACAGCACCTCCGACGACGCCTCCGACGACCAGGGGGACGACACCGACGACAGCACCGACGGCTGAGCCCGCCCGGGCCGTCCCGGCGCGCCCGCCGGGTTTGCGGCCCCCGGCCCCCGGGCACTGCCGGAGGGTCGTCGGACACCGACCCTCGGACACCGGCGGGGAAGGACTCGCCGTGCAGGTGGGCTACAAGATCGCGACCGAGGGCGCCGGCCCCAAGGAGCTCGTCGAGCTGGCCGTGCACGCCGAGCGGGCAGGCTTCGACTTCGTCGAGCTGAGCGACCACTTCCACCCGTGGCTGGAGTCCCAGGGGCACAGCCCGTTCACGTGGACGGTGCTCGGCTCCATCGCCTCGAGCACCGACCGGATCGGCCTGGCGACCGGGGTGACCTGCCCCACCGTCCGCTACCACCCGGCCGTCATCGCCCAGGCCGCGGCCACCACCGCGCTGCTCAGCGACGGCCGCTTCGTGCTCGGCGTCGGCTCCGGCGAGCGGCTCAACGAGCACGTCGTCGGCACGGTGTTCCCGGCCGTCAAGGCACGCCACGCCATGCTCCGCGAAGCCCTGGAGATCATCCGGCTGCTCTGGCAGGGCGGCTACCAGTCCTACGACGGGCGCTACCTGCAGCTGGAGGACGCCCGCGTCTTCGACCTGCCGGACACGCTCCCCCTCATCGCCGTGGCCTGCAGCGGGAGGCCGTCGGCCACCCTGGCCGCCGAGCTCGGCGACGGGATCTTCGCGACCGAGGCCGACCCCGAGATCAACGCGCTCTTCGAGGCGGCGGGCGGCTCCGGCCCCCGCTACGCCGAGGTGCCCATGGCCTGGGCCGAGACCGAGCAGGCGGCCGCGGCGTCGGCGTGGGAGACCAGCCGCTGGGCGCTCACCGGCTGGAAGGTCATGAGCGAGCTGCCCAACCCGGTCAACTTCGAGGCCGCCAGCCAGACCGTCACCCTCGACGACGTGCGCGGGCAGTTCGCCTGCGGGCCTGGGCTCGAGGACAAGGTGGCCAAGGCGCGCACGTACGCCGACGCCGGGTTCGACCACCTGGTCATGCAGAACGTCGGTCCCGACCAGCACGCCTTCCTCGACTGGGCCTCCGACGGCCTCCTCGGGGCGGTACGGGGCCTGCCGGGGCACTGAGCCGTCGCGTCCCCCGCCCCTTCCGGCGGGGGACGCCCGGACCGACCGGAGGCGGCGGTCCCGGCTGCCGTCAGAGCCGGTAGGCGCCGCCCCGCGGGACAGGGTGCACCCGGTCGCGCAGGCCCGCGGTCGCGGCGGCGGCCAGGAAGTCGTCCAGGCCCGACGTGAAGACGTCGTAGTCGTCGTAGTGGACCGGCACGACCGCGCGGGGGTCGACCGTGCGCACCGCCTCGACCCCCTGCTCGGCGTCCATCGTCACCAGCAGCCCGAGCACGCGGGTGCCGCCGAGGTGCACGAGCCCCAGGTCGAGCACCGGGTGCCGGCGCGGGATCTCGGCCAGGTCGTCGTGCACGAGCGTGTCCCCGGACACCCACACCCGGTGGACCGGGCCGTCGAGACCGTCGGTCTCCAGCACGCTGCCGTTGACGTCGGGCAGGACCAGGTCCGTCACGCCGGGCCCGTGGCGGGCCGGCGTCGCGGTGATGCTCAGCGTCCGCCCGCCGCGCCGGACCAGCACCCGGTCCCAGGTGCCCGTGCCGACGGTGCGGGTGAACCCCCGGCTGGCGAGCCCGGCGGCGGCCTGCTCCGTGGTGACCACGGGCAGGTCGTGGTCGAGGTCGCGCTCGGCCACCTGGTCGAAGTGGTCGCCGTGCAGGTGCGACAGCAGGACGAGGTCCAGCGGCGGCAGGTCGGCGACGTCCATGGCCGGGTCCGTGAGCCGGGTGGTGTGCATGCCGTAGCCGATCGACACCTTCTCGTGCCGGTGCACGAACGTGGGGTCGGTGAGGACGGTGAACCCGCCGAGCCGCAGCAGCACGGTGGCGTTGCCGACGAAGACCAGGGAGTCCTCGGGCAGCGGAGAGCCCGTCCCGGTGCTGCGCGGCGGGGGGCTGTCGTCGAGGTCCAGCACGGTGTCCACCTGCGGCTGCTACCCGCCGGGACCCCGCCGATGCATGCGAGGTCACGGGGGGACCGGACCGCCGGGCTGTCACCGCGGCCGGCCCGCTGCCGCCGTCCGCGCGCTCCCCGGCGACCCGGACGGCCCGCCCGCGCAGCGCACCGCGACACCGGCTGCACCAGCGGGGTGGTGCGCGCCCGCCCTCCTGCACCCGGACCCCGCGCCTGCCGACACCTCCTGCATGACCGCGCCCCTGCGAAGCCGCCGACGAGGACACCTGATCGTCCCCGCCACGGTGGCCCTCCTGCTGCTCTCCCCGCTCGCGCCCGCCGCCGTCGGCAGCCCCGGTACCGCGACGGCCCCCGCCGCCGCCCAGGCCGCCGGTCCTGCCCACGCGGACGCCGAGGGCCACGCGCACACCGACGCCGGCCACGGCGACGCGGTGGGCCACGCGCACCCCAAGACGCACGACCACGCCGCAGGCACCCCCGGCACCCCCGGCGCCGCCGCCGACGAGGACCCTGCGGACGCCGCGGGCCACGCCCACCCGAAGGCGCACGACCACGCCGACGCCGGCGACCACGCCGACGGCGAGGCCCACGCGGCGGCGCACTCCCACGACCCCGGCGCCGGCTGCGAGGGCGAGACCGTCCGCGTCACGCCCGACGCCCCGCTCGCCTGCGCCCACGCCGACGTCCCGCCGCCCGGCGTGGACGTCACGGTCCCGGTGACCACGGCCGAGGCGCTGTCCCGCGAGGGCTCCGCCGAGGCCGCGACCGACGCCGCGCAGGAGCTCGGTGCCCCCGCCGTCGTCCAGGCCGCCGCGACCCCGTCGGTCCGCTGCGACGGCGACGGCAGGTCCGGCTACCGCGTGCAGGCGATGTACGTCGTCGAGGTCGGCAAGGTCAACCGCTACGCCGAGCTGCTGCCGTCCCTGAAGACCTGGGCCGCCGGCACCGACACCGTCGTCAACCGCTCCGCCGCCCTCACCGGCGGGGTCCGCGACGTCCGCTTCGTCCACGAGCCCGGCACGACGGACTGCCAGCCGGTCGTCCTCAACGTCACCGTGCCGGCCGGCGGGCTCGCGTCCTTCGACGCCAGCATCCGCGCGCTGCAGGCCCAGGGCTACAGCGACCCGGCCCGCAAGTACCTCATGTGGACCGACGCCACCGTGCTGTGCGGCATCGCCCTGCAGTACCTCGACGACCAGCCCGGCCAGGGCAACGCCAACAACGGCCTGTACCCGCAGTACGCCCGCACCGACTCCGGGTGCTGGGGGGGCACGTACTCCGTGGAGGCGCACGAGCTCGTCCACACCCTCGGCGGTGTCCAGCGCAGCGCCCCCAACTCCACCGCCGCCGGCCACTGCCGGGACGAGTCGGACCGGATGTGCTACGTCGACGGCGCCGGCGTCGTCATGCGCCAGGTCTGCCCCGGCGAGAACGAGGCGCTGCTCGACTGCGGCGCCGACGACTACTTCTCCACCTTCCCGGTGGTCGGCTCCTACCTGGACGGCCGGTGGAACTCCGCCGACAGCCGCTTCCTCGTCGGCGGCGGCGACGGCACCGACGGCGGGCAGGCCGGGCTCCCGACCAGGCTCGGCGTCCAGGTCCAGGTCAACTCCCCCGGCGTCCCCGGGCTGCCCACCCAGGCGACCGCCGCCCTCCAGCTGCCCGCGGGCCGCACCGCCGGCGTCGCGTGGACCGTCTCCCGCGCCGACTGCGTGCTCGGCACCCCCCGCGAGCTGCAGACGAGCGTGACCTGCCCCGCGGCCTCGACCGCCACGGTCACCCTGACGGCGACCGCCACCGACAGCACCGGCCAGAAGGCCACCGCTGCCTCGCCGCTCACCTTCGCGACCAGCCCGCGGCGCGCGGCGGCCGTGGTGGTCGACGTCGACGGTGCCACCGGCACCTCCACCGGCTGCCTCGGCGCCACCGCCCCGGTCACGGGCACCGTCGTCGACGCCCTCAGCGGCGTGCCCGTCCTCGGCGTCACCGTCGAGATGCGGCGCCGGACCGCCACGACCGTGGCCGCCACCGCCGGCACCGCGGTCTCGACCGTCGCCGGCAGGGCCACCGTCCGCCCGCCCCTGGTGGACGGCCAGCTGTGGAGCGCCCGCACCCGCGCCGTCGGCCCCTTCGACGTCGCCGCCTCCACCGCCGACGTCCTCGTCCGCACCGTGGCCTGCACCGCGACGGTCACCCTGGCCGCCGCGGCGAGCACCGCCTGGGCCGGCGACACCGTCGCCTTCTCGGGCACCGCGGTCCGCACCACCCCGGCCGGGGTCTCCTCGCCGGTGGCCGGGGCGACCGTGACGCTGGTGCAGACGCAGCCCGGCTCGACGACGCCGCGCACCATCGGCACGACCCGCACGGACGCCTCCGGGGCCTGGTCCGCCTCCCCGGTCGTGCTCGCCAGCGGGCCGGTGCAGGCGCGCCTCGCCGCTGTCCCGGGCAGCCCCGCGGCCACCTCGGCCGCCGTGCCGATGACCGCCACCCCCTCCGTCACGCGGCTCGTCGCCGGCGCCAGCACCCTCAGCGCCCCCTACGGCGCCCCGGTCACCGTGAGCGGGACGCTCGCCCGGGACGAGGGCGGGAGCCTGTCGCCGCTGGCGGCCGGGCGGGTCCAGGTCGGGGTCACCCGGCCGGGGACGACGACCGTCGTCGCGCTCGGCAGCGCCGTGGCCGACGCGAGCGGCGCCTGGTCCGTCGTCGTGCGGCCCACGGTCGCCGGCACGCTCGCCGCCAGCTACGCCGCCCTGCCCGGGCAGCCCGCGGCGCGCACCGTCGTCGGGGACCTCGCGCTCGCCACCTGGTCGACGAGCACCACCATGGCCGCGGGCCCGGTGCAGGTCGCCCAGGGCGGGGCGGTCACCACGACCGGCTCGGTCACCCGTACCGCGCTGGGCACCACGGAGCCCGCCGCCGCCGTGGTGGTGAGGCTCTTCCTGCAGCCCGCCGCGGGCGGCGCCGAGGTGCTGCTCGGGTCCACGACCACGCGCGCCGACGGGGGCTTCACCCTGGCGGTCCGCCCGACCCAGAACGGCGCCGTGCGCGCCCGGGTCGTCGGCGTCGCCGGGCACGCCGACTCGGCGAGCACGACGACGGCGGTGACCGTCGCCGCCGGCGTCTCGGCGGCGCCGAGCACCCGCACGCCCAAGGTCGGGGTCGCCTTCACCGTCCGCGCCGCGGTCACCCCGGCGCAGGCGGCACCGGTGGTCCTCGAGCGGCAGGTCGCGGGCGGCGCCTGGACCCCCGTCGCGACGGCGACGACGGCCTCCACCGGCGTGCACGTGTTCTCCGTGGTCCCCACCACGGCGGGCGCGGCGTCCTACCGCGTCACGGTCGCGGCGACGGTGCGGACGGCCGCCGCGGCGAGCGCCGCCACGGCGGTCACCGTCGCGCCGTAGCAGGACCGCCCGGGCGCACCGCCCGGGCGCCGGGAGCCCCGTGGGTCACACGCCCACGGGGCTCCGTGCTGCCCGGGCGGCCGCGACGGCCGTGGCCGTGTCCTCCTGGACCAGGTCGGCGTTGACGGTGGCGCCGACCATGACGCCCGCCGCGGCGGCGTGGACCACCTGGGCGCGCATGTCGGACACGTTGCCGGCCAGGTAGACGCCGGGCACCGCCGTGGCGCCGGTCGGGTCCGCGGGGACCACGGAGCCGACGACGACGTCCCTCATGACGAGGTCCTCGGGCACGAGGCCGAGCCCGGCCAGGAGGTCGGCCCGGGCGGTCATCCGCGGCCCCACGACCACGGCGTCGCGCGCCACGACCTCACCCGACGCGAGCCGGACGCCGGTCACGCGGTCGTCGGCGACGACGAGCGAGGCCACCCGGCCCTCGACGACGCGCACCCCGCGCGCGGCCAGCTGCTCGGACTCCTCCTCCGTCGGGAGGGCCGCGGTGTGCAGGAACAGCACGACGTCCTCGCTCCACTGCCGGAACAGCAGGGCCTGGTGCACCGCGAGCGGGCCGCCGGCGACGATCCCCAGCGCCTGGTCGCGCACCTCGTAGCCGTGGCAGTACGGGCAGTGCAGGACGTCGCGCCCCCACCGCTGCGCGACCCCCGCCACGTCGGGAAGCCCGTCGACCAGGCCGGTGGCGACCACCAGCCGGCGCGCCGTCACCCTGGCGCCGTCGGCGGTGGTGACGACGAACCCGGGGCGGCCCGTCCCCTCCGCCGCCGGGTCGTGCTCGAGCCGGTCGACCTGGCCCTCGACCACCTCGCCGCCGTACCCGCGCACCTCGGCGGTCCCGAGGGCGGCGAGCTCGGCGGGCGGCATGCCGTCGCGGGTGAGGAAGCCGTGCACGCCCGCGGCGGGGGCGTTGCGCGGCCGGCCCCCGTCGACGACGAGGACCGACCGGCGCGCGCGTGCCAGCGTCAGCCCCGCGCTGAGCCCGGCGGCCCCGCCCCCGACCACCACGACGTCGTACCCCTGCTGCTCCATGGCTGCTCTCCTCCGTCCGGCCCGCCGCTGCGGCGGGTCCTGGCTGAGGGTGCGGGGAGCCTGCCGGGGACGTCGACGATCGTTGCCGTCCCGGCAAAGGGAGCTGTCGCGGCGCCGTGCCTCAGATGTGCTCGGTGCCGGCGCCCACGGTGCTGACGATGGCCGCGAGCGACTCCTCGAGCCCCTCGTCGATGCCGTCGTGGTCGTGGGGGGCGGAGATGAGCAGCGTGATCCGGCTGCCCTCGCCGTCCGCCTCGACGCGGATCGAGCCGTGGTAGGTGGACTCCCCCTCGCTGCCCCACTCGATGCGGCGGGCCTCGGCGTCGGTGCGCCACCAGACCTCCCCGTGGACCTCGCGCTCGCCCTCGCCGGCCGGGCGGCCGTCCTCCTCGGGGTCGAGGACGGCGGTCGTGCGCACGGCGTCCTCGCCGGGCACCTTCTCCGCCGCCGTCATCATCGGGAAGTACTCCGGCAGGTGGGACACGTCCGCCAGGTAGTCGTACACGGCGTCGGGGTCGGCCCCGACGGTGGTCTCTGCGGTGTGGTCGGCCATGCCCCCGGGTGCCCCGCCGGGCACCGCGCCATGCGGCGCCCGGCGGGTCGGTCCTCAGGTCAGGACGTGAGCTCCTCGAGCAGCCCGCGGCCGCGGTCCGCCCGGAGTTTCCCTTCTGTCCACCCCTGTCGGTTATGGTCCGCCGCGTCACCGACCTGACACCTCCCGAGAGGCACCCATGCGTCACGCACCCCGCACCACCCTGACCCTGGCGCTCGTCGCCGCCGCAGCGGCCGGCCTCGCCCCGCTGGCCTCCGCGGCCCCCCGGACCGACGACCTCGAGCTCACCCTGCTCGCCACCACGGACCTGCACGGCCGGGTCCAGGACTGGGACTACTTCAAGGACGCGCCGTACACCGAGCGCTCCGGCGACGCGACGGGGCTGGCACGCGTCGGCTCGGTCGTCGACGCGGTGCGCGCCGAGCGCGGCGAGGACAGCGTCCTCGTCGTCGACAACGGCGACTTCCTCCAGGGCACCCCCCTGACGTACTTCTACGCCAAGCAGGAGCCCGTCACCGAGACCGGCCTGGAGCACCCGATGGCCGCCGCGTACGACGCGATCGGCTACGACGCCCAGGTCGTCGGCAACCACGAGTACAACTACGGCCTCGACCTGCTGCAGGACTACACCGAGGACGTCGACCACCCCGTCCTCGGCGCCAACGTCATCGACGCCACGACCGGGCAGCCGTACCACCAGCCGTACACGCTGCAGCGGATGAAGGTCCCCGGGCACCAGCCGGTCACCGTCGGCATCATCGGCCTCACCACGCCGGGCTCGGCGATCTGGGACAAGGGCAACGTCGAGGGCCGGGTCGAGTTCCTCGACATGGTCGAGACCGCCCGCCGCTGGGTGCCCGTGGTCGACGCCCGAGCCGACGTCGTCGTCGTGCTGTCCCACGCGGGCACCGGCGGCACCTCCTCCTACGGCCCGGAGCTGCCGACAGAGAACCCCTCGGACGTCATCGCCCGCACGGTGCCCGGCATCGACGCCATGGTCGTCGGCCACTCCCACCGCGACGTGCCCTCCCAGGTCGTCGTCAACGAGGTGAGCGGCGAGGACGTCCTCCTCACGCAGCCGTACCGCTGGGGCGGCTCGGTCTCCCGCGTCGACCTGTCGCTGGAGAAGGTCCGCGGCCGGTGGGACGTCGCCTCGGCCACGGCCACCGCCATCCGGACCAAGGACTACCCGGAGGACCCCGAGGTCCTGGCCGCGACCGCCGAGCAGCACCGCACCGCCGTCGCGTACGTCAACCAGGTCGTCGCCACCTCGACCGAGGAGCTGTCGGCCCGGACCAGCCGCTACGAGGACACGGCGATCCTCGACTTCATCCAGCAGGTGCAGACCGAGACCGTGGAGGGTGCGCTCGAGGGCACCGACCGGGCCGACCTGCCCGTGCTGTCGGTCGCGGCGCCGTTCAGCCGCGACGCCGTGTTCCCCCAGGGCGACGTCACCATCCGCGACATCGCCGGGCTCTACGTCTTCGACAACACCCTCGAGGCCGTCGAGCTCACGGGCGCCCAGGTGCGCGACTACCTGGAGGCGTCCGCCGGCAGGTACTTCGTCCAGGTCCCCGCGACGGGCCCCGTCGACCCGGAGACCATCACCGGGTCCGCCGGCCAGCCCGACTACAACTACGACATCCTCTCCGGCGTCGAGTACGACATCGACGTGTCCCGCCCGGCCGGCGACCGCATCACGCGGCTCGTGCAGGCCGACGGCACCGCCGTGGAGGACGACGAGCGCTTCGTCGTCGCGGTCAACAACTACCGGCGCTCCGGCGGCGGCAACTTCCCGCACGTCGCCACCGCACCGGTCGTCTACAACGAGCAGCTGGAGATCCGCCAGCTGCTCATCGAGTGGGCGCAGGAGCGCGGCGTCATCGACCCCGCCGAGTTCTCCGCGCCGAGCTGGTGGCTCGTCCGCGACGGGGAGCGCCTGCTCCCCTGACGCCACGACCGCCGAGGGCGGGGTACCTGCCGGGCGCGCCGCGCGTGCCCGGCGGGGACCCGGCCCTCGCGCGTGGGCGGGTGCCGATGAGAACGTGCCCCCGGGCAGGTCCACGCCCCGACAGCAGGCCGGACCCCGGAGGACACGCATGGGCAGGATCGTCGCCAACTTCTTCATCTCCCTCGACGGGGTGGTGGAGCGGCCCGACCAGTGGCACTTCCCCTACTTCGACGACGAGATGGGCGCCGTCATGGGCGAGGGGATGCAGGGCCAGGGCGCGTTCCTGCTCGGCCGCCGGCTCTACGACGAGTGGTCGCAGTACTGGCCGACGAACACCGACGACGACGGCTTCGGCCCGCACATCAACGGCATCCAGAAGTACGTGGTCTCCTCCACCCTGACCGAGGCGACCTGGCAGCGGACGACGCTGCTCACCGGCGCCGACGTGGCCGGTCAGCTGCGCGAGGTCAAGGAGCGGACCGAGGGCGACATCGCCATGTCCGGCAGCGCCACCACGGTCCGCTGGCTGCTGCGCGAGGGCCTGCTCGACGAGCTCGCCCTGCTCGTGCACCCCGTCGCGGTGGGGCACGGCCAGCGGCTGTTCGAGGACACCCCGACGACCCCGCTGCGGCTGCTGTCGTCGCGGGCGCTGTCGTCCGGGGTGCTGCACAGCCGGTACGCGCCGGCCTGAGGGGACGGACCAGCCGGTGACGGGCATGACCACCGACTGAACAGCTGTGCAGGCTGCACGTCTGTCCAGGACAGCGGTACCGCTAGCCACGGGCTCTGGTCGCCGCGGCCCTCCCCGGGCCGGGCCCGCAGGTCGTGGCTAGCGTGAGCCGCATGAGCACCCTGCCCACGAGCACCCCGTCGGCGGAGGGCGTCGACGCCGCCGGGCTCCTCGCCCTGGTCGACGACCTGGAAGGCGCCGCCGGCGTCGAGCCGCACAGCCTCATGGTGCTGCGGCACGGCCGGGTGGTCGCCGCGGGGTGGTGGGCGCCGTACACCGCGGACCGGGTGCACCACCTGTACTCGCTGAGCAAGACCTTCACCGCGACGGCGGCGGGGCTCGCGGTCGGCGAGGGGCTGCTCGACCTCGACGAGCCGGTCGTCGGCTGCTTCCCGGAGCTGGACGCCGAGGTCACCGACCCGCGCACCCGGTCGATGCTGGTCCGCCACCTCGCGTCCATGTCGACCGGGCACACCACCGACATGTGGGAGCCGGTGGTGCGCACCGGGGCGTCCGACCCGGTCCGGGCGTTCCTGCGCATCCCCCCGCCGCGCGAGCCGGGCTCGGTGTTCGCCTACAACCAGCCCGCCACGTACACGCTGGCCGCGATCGTGCAGCGGCGCACCGGGCAGACCCTGCTCGACTACCTCCGGCCGCGCGTGCTCGACCCCGTCGGCATCGGCGAGGCGGTGTGGCAGGAGTACCCGCCGGGGCAGCAGCTCGGCTTCAGCGGCCTGCACGCCACGACCGACGCGGTGGCCCGGCTCGGTCAGCTCTACCTGCAGGACGGCGTCTGGGACGGCGAGCGCCTGCTGCCCGAGGGCTGGGTCGGGCAGGTGTCGACCGCGCACGTGCCCACCCCCCACGAGGGCGACGCGCACGCCCTGGACTGGCGGCAGGGCTACGGCCTGCAGGCGTGGGTCGGGCAGCACGGCTTCCGCGGCGACGGGGCCTACGGGCAGTTCTGCCTCGTCCTGCCCGAGCACGACGCGGTGGTCGCGATCACCGGCCAGTCGACGGACATGCAGCGCGTGCTCGACGGGGTGTGGGCCCACCTGCTGCCGGCGCTGCAGGGCGCGGGCCGCACGGCCGACGACGAGGCGCTGGCCGGTCGGCTCGCGGGCCTGGCCCTGCCGCGCTCGCCCGGCGAGCCGTCCCCTCCCGCGCCGCCCGAGCGGCAGGACCGGTGGGACGGCGCGGTGTTCGACCCCGACGCGTCCTCCCGCCGGGTGCAGCCGACCACGAACGAGGTGCGCGTCCGGCGCGTCGGGGACAGCGACGGCTGGGAGGTCGTCCTGCTCGACGCCGGCCGCGAGGTCCGGGCACGCGTGGGCGGGGAGCCGTGGACGGTGACGGACCCCGGCGGACGCGAGGTCCCGGTCGCGGTCTCCGGCGGGTGGCTCGACGAGGGGACCCTCGACGTCGGGGTCGCGTTCCTGGAGTCGCCGCACCGGCTCCAGGTCACCTGCCGGGTCCCCGTCGGCCCGGGCCCGGGGACGGTCTCGCTGCGCTGGGTGACGCAGCCGCTGGGCAGCGGCCGGCTCGCGAGCCTGCGCGCGCCGGGGCTGTCCGGTCGCGGCCCACAGGCCGACGGCTGACCCCTAGCCCTCGAGCAGGCCGACCAGGTCCTCGCCGGTGAGGGCGCCGGCGAGCGCGCCGTCCTCGGCGTCCATCACCGAGGTGAACAGCTCGAGCTTGCGCTCCTTGAGCTGCATGACCTTCTCCTCGATCGTCCCCGTCGCCACGAGCCGGTAGACCATGACGGTGCGGCTCTGGCCGATGCGGTGGGTCCGGTCGACCGCCTGCGCCTCGACGGCCGGGTTCCACCACGGGTCGAGGATGAAGACGTAGTCGGCCTCGGTGAGGTTGAGCCCCACGCCGCCCGCCTTGAGGCTGATGAGGAACACCGGGTCGTCGCCGGAGCGGAAGGCCTCGAGCCGCTTGGCGCGGTCACGGGTCCGCCCGTCCAGGTAGGAGTAGCTGATCCCCTCGGCGTCCAGCCGGGTGCGGACCGAGGCGAGGAAGCCGGTGAACTGGCTGAACACCAGCGCCCGGTGCCCCTCCTCGATGACCTCGGCGAGCCGCTCGAGCAGCACGTCCACCTTGCTCGCCGCGACCCCGGCGTAGGTGTCGTCGACCAGCGCCGGGTCCAGGCTGAGCCGGCGCAGCAGCGTGATGGAGCGCAGGATCGCGAACCGGTTGCGGTCGGGCTCGTCGATGAGCCGCAGCACCTTCTGCCGCTCCCGCTGCAGGTGGGTCTGGTAGATCCGGCGGTGCTTGGGGTTGAGCGCGACCTCGAGCACCTGCTCGACCTTGGGCGGCAGCTCGGTCGCGACCTGCTCCTTGGTCCGGCGCCGGATGAGCGGTCGGGTGCGTCGCCGCAGCAGCGCCAGCCGGTCGGTGTCGCCCTTGCTGATCGGGGTGGCGTACTGCGCGGCGAACCGGCGCGGGTTCGGGTAGAGCCCGGGGGCCACGATCGACAGCAGCGACCACAGCTCCATGAGGCTGTTCTCCAGCGGCGTGCCGGTGATGGCCAGCTTGAACGGGGCGTCGAGGCGGCGCGCGACCAGGTGGGTGCGGCCCTGGTGGTTCTTGACGAACTGCGCCTCGTCCAGCAGCAGGCCCGCCCACGGCAGCCCCTGGTAGGCGGCCGCGTCCAGGCGGAACAGCGCGTACGACGTGACGACCAGGTGGGCGCCGGCGACCTGCTCGGCCACCGGCACCGACGAGGTCCGCTCCGTCTGGGTCACCGCGACGACCTTGAGGCCCGGGGCGAACCGCTCGGCCTCGTGCACCCAGTTGGGCACCACGGACGTCGGGGCGACGACGAGGAACGGGACGTCGGTGCCCGGCCCGGTCGCCGGCTCCACGGCGTCGAGCACCATCGCCAGCGCCTGGACCGTCTTCCCCAGCCCCATGTCGTCAGCGAGGATCCCGCCCAGGCCGTGGCGCCGCAGGAACGCCAGCCACCGGAACCCGTCGAGCTGGTAGGGACGCAGCTCCGCCTGCAGACCGGCCGGCAGCGGCGCGGGGTCGTCGTCGGGGCTGGCGTCGAGCAGGCCCTTGACCGCGGCGTCCCAGCGGGCGCTCTGCTCCTGCACGACGCCGAGCTGGGTGAGCTCGTCCCACAGGTCGGCCTGGTAGGCGCTGATGCGCAGGTCGTCGGTCGGCTTGTCCTGCAGCTCGCGCGCCTCCTCGATGAGGGTGCGCAGCTGCGAGAGCTCGGGCCGGTCGATGCTGAACCAGGTGCCGGAGTCCAGCACGAGGTGGCTGTCGCCGTGGGCGAGCGCGACGAACAACGGGTGGAAGGGGATGTCCTCGCCGTCCACGGAGACCGTGACGCCCAGGTCGAACCAGTCGCGCTCGCCGGACTCGGTCGCGGACACCTCGATGAGCGGCGCGGAGTCGGTCCAGCGGAACTCGGTCGGGGTGCCGGTCTCCTCCACGTCGACGCCCGCGTTGCGGAGCACCGGCATGACGTCGCCGGAGAACCGCACGGTCGCCAGGCCGGTCAGCGTGGTGCGCGGCAGCAGGGTCACGGTGCCGTCGACCTCGCCGTGCAGGCCGGGCAGCGCCTCGAGCACCGGCGCCACCTCCTCGAGCAGCCGCTGCTCGGCGACGGCGTCCCGGACCGCGGGCCCCTCGGCGCCGCCGACGAGCGGGACCGTGACCTCGTCGCTGCCCACGGGGTAGCGGAAGCCCCACGCCAGCTGCACGGCCGGGCCGGGGACGTGGGTGACGCCCAGGTGCAGGCGCGGCTCGCCGACCTCGGGCAGCTCGACGCTGCCGTCGGAGGAGCTGAGCGGGACCACCTGGCGCAGGCCCGGGTAGTACTCGCGCAGGAAGCGGGGCAGGTCGGCGGCGGGGATGTCGAGGCGGCGGCCCTCCTGCAGCAGGGTCGACAGCTGCGGGCTCGCGGTCGGCTCGAGCGGCGCCAGCAGCAGCCCGCCGCGGGGGACGACCGCGCGGGGGACGTCGGAGGAGGCCACGACCACGACGCCGTGGACAGGGGTGCCGACGACGTCGACGGCGGCGGCGGGCAGCGCGGCGCCGCCCACCGTCACGACGGGCTCCAGCACCGCGGGCCCGGTGGCGCGTGGACGTCGCAGGTCGGCCGAGGCGACCGCCGGGCCGCCGAGCAGGACGGGGGCGTCGGGGTCGGCCGCGGGCATGAGCCGGACCCCGGCCGCGACGAGCTCCGGCAGCAGGCGCCACACCGCGGGACCGACGTCGTCCAGGTGGACCGGCCGCTCCCCTGCGGTGTACCGGTTGCGCCCACGGCTCAGGTAGGCGGCGTGCAGCTCGAGCAGGGCCTCGCGCTGGACGGCGTCGGCGGTCGGGCGGCCGTAGCGGGGGACGCCGTCCTCGAGCTCGCGCCACGACGCACCCGCGCGCACCCAGTCGCCCTTGGGGCCCTGGACGACGGGGCGCAGCAGGAGCCGGCGGGGCGGGTCGGGGGCGCCGGGCTGCAGCGACCCGTAGCCGCGGCCGGGCACGCGGGGCGGGACGACGACCTCCAGCTGGAGGCCGAGGTCGGCCCCGCGGGGCTC
>NZ_JBBEOI010000030.1 GCF_037860755.1 Aquipuribacter hungaricus
ACCCTGGTCGCCGCCGCCGAGGACGCCGTCGAGGCGGGGGTGGCAGGCGCCGGGGGCGTCGACCTGGCGATGGAGCACGGCGCCGGGCACCCGCAGGGCCCGCTCTCCTGGGGGGCGGCGCTGGGGCACGCCTGGGTCGCCGGCGTGATGGACGCCCTGCACGCCGCGACCCCGACCGGCCGGTACCGGGTCTGCCCCACCCTGCGCGGGCGCGCCGTCCTGGCTCTGGACCGGGTGTCCGCCGACCTCGGGCTCACCCTGGTCGACGCGGGGCCCGGGTCGGGCGCGGTCCGCGGCGAGGTCACCGCCCGCTGGCTCAACGGCTTCGGCATCGTCCACGGCGGCACGGTCTGCACCGTCGCGGACACCGCCCTGGCGCTGGCCTGCAACGGCGCGGGCGAGCTCACCGTCGGCGGCAGCCTGGACGTCACGTGGGTGTCCCCCGGCCGGCCCGGCGACGTGCTCACCGCCCGGGCCGTCCAGCGCGCCCGCTACGGCCGCAACGGCGTCTACGACATCACCGTCACCCGCCAGGACGGCTCGCTCGTCGCCGAGGTGCGCGGCCGCACCCGGACGGTGGGCGGACCGGTCCCCACGAGGCTCCCGGAGGACGCATGAGCCAGGCTTTCCTCGTCGACGGCGTGCGCACCCCCGTCGGGCGCTACGGCGGCGCGCTGGCCGCGGTGCGGCCCGACGACATGGCCGCCCACGTCGTGTCCTGCCTGCTCGACCGGCACCCGTCGCTCGACCGGGCCGCCGTCGACGAGGTGGTCCTCGGCTGCGCCAACCAGTCCGGCGAGGACAACCGCGACGTCGCCCGGATGGCCGTCCTGCTCGCCGGGCTGCCCGAGACCGTCCCCGGGATCACCGTCAACCGGCTCTGCGCCTCGGGCGCCGACGCCGTCGCGGTGGGGATGCGGCAGGTCCGGACCGGGGAGGCCGACCTCGTCGTCGTCGGCGGCCTGGAGTCCATGAGCCGGGCGCCGTTCGTCATGGGCAAGGCCGAGCAGGCGTACGCCCGGGCCCCCGAGGTGTTCGACACCACGCTCGGCTGGCGCTTCGTCAACGCCCGCCTGCAGGCCGCGTACGGCACCGAGGCCATGGGCGAGACCGCCGAGAACGTCGCCGAGGACTGCGGCGTCTCCCGCGAGGACCAGGACGGGTTCGCGCTGCGGTCCCAGCAGCGCACCGCCGCCGCGCAGGCCGCCGGCTGGTACGACGGCGAGGTGGTCCCGGTCGAGGTCCCCGGCCGGCGCGGCGCGACCACGGTGGTCACCACGGACGAGCACCCCCGGGCCGGGACGACCGCGGAGAACCTCGCCGCGCTCCGGCCAGCGTTCCGCGACGGGGGCACCGTCACCGCGGGCAACGCCGCCGGCATCAACGACGGGGCGGCCGCCCTGCTGCTCGCCTCGGAGACGGCGGTCGAGCGGTACGGCCTCCAGCCGCTGGCCCGGGTGACCGGTGCCGCGAGCGCCGGCGTCGCACCGCGGGTGATGGGCCTCGGTCCGGTGCCCGCCACGCAGCGGCTGCTCGGCCGGGCCGGCCTGGGGATCGTCGACGTCGACGTCGTCGAGCTCAACGAGGCCTTCGCGTCCCAGGCGCTCGCCGTCCTGCGCGCCCTCGGCCTGCCGGACGACGCCGAGCACGTCAACCCGCACGGCGGCGCCATCGCCCTGGGCCACCCGCTGGGGATGAGCGGCGCCCGGCTCACCCTGGCCGCCGCCCGCGCCCTGGCCGCGCGCGACGCCCGCCGGGCGCTCGTCACCATGTGCGTCGGCGTCGGCCAGGGCGTCTCGCTGCTGCTCGAGCGCTGACCACCGCCACGCCGGCACGACCCGGGAGGACCCGGGCACGACCCCACCGCACGACCCTGCACCGCCCCGCACGACCCTGAGGAGCACCGATGCTCGAGAGCCACGTCGCCGGCCGCTGGCGCACCCCGACCGACGAGGGCGCGCCGCTGCTCGACGCCGCGACCGGCGAGGAGGTCGCCCGCATCTCCACCGCGCCGGTGCCCGCGGCCGAGGCCGTCCGGCACGCCCGGGAGGTCGGCGGGCCGGCGCTGCGCTCGATGACCTTCCACGAGCGGGCGATGCTCGTGAAGGAGCTCGCGCTCGCCCTCCGGGAGCACACCGACGAGCTGTACGAGCTGTCGTACGCCACCGGGTCGACCGCCAGGGACACCGCGATCGACGTCGACGGCGGCATCGTCACCATGCTCGGCATCTCCTCGACCGCACGGAAGAACCTGCCCAACGACGTCGTCGCCACCGACGGCCCCGTCGAGCGGGTGAGCCGCGGCGGCACCTTCCTCGCGCAGCACGTCTGGACGCCGCTGCGCGGGGTCGCCGTGCAGGTCAACGCCTACAACTTCCCGGTCTGGGGCGCCCTGGAGAAGCTCGCACCGGCGCTGGTGGCGGGGGTGCCGTCCATCGTCAAGCCGGCCGAGCAGACCGCCTACGTCACCGAGCGGATGGTCCGGCTCGCGGTCGGGACCGGGATCCTCCCCGACGGCGCGCTCCAGCTCCTGGTCGGCCACCACGAGGGCCTGCTCGACGCCCTCGACGGCCAGGACCTGCTGTCGTTCACCGGCTCGGCAGACACCGCCGCCGTGCTGCGCGCGCACCCGGCGGTCGTGCAGCGGGGGGTGCGGTACACCGCCGAGGCCGACTCGCTCAACGCCGCCGTGCTGGGCCCGGACGCGGTCGCCGGCAGCCCGGAGCTCGACCTCTTCGTCCGCGAGGTCGCCCGCGAGATGACGGCCAAGGCGGGACAGAAGTGCACGGCCGTCCGCCGCGCCTTCGTCCCCTCCTCGCTGATGGCCGAGGTGACCGAGGCGCTCGCCGCGCGGCTGTCCACCGCCACGGTCGGCGACCCGCGGGACCCGGCCACCCGGGTCGGCGCCCTCGTGGACCTCGAGCAGCGCGACGCCGTCCGCGCCGCCGTCCGCGCCATCGCCGCCGGCGGCCGGGTCGTCACCGGCGCGGGCGACACGGTCGTCGACGGCTACGAGCGCGGGGCGTGGATGGCGCCGGTGCTCCTGGCGGTCGAGGACGCGCGGTTCGGGCCGGTGCACGACGTCGAGCCGTTCGGCCCGGTCGCCTCGCTCATGGCCTACGACAGCGCCGAGGAGGTCGTCGACCTGCTCGCCCTGGGACGCGGGTCGCTCGTGGCGAGCGTCGTCAGCCACGACCCGGCCTTCGTCCGGACCGTCGTGCTCGGCGCCGCCCCGTTCCACGGCCGCCTCCACGTCCTCGACCGCGACGACGCGGCGGAGTCCACCGGCCACGGCAGCCCGCTGCCCCACCTGGTCCACGGCGGGCCCGGCCGCGCCGGCGGCGGCGAGGAGCTCGGCGGCGTCCGCGGCATCACCCACCACATGCAGCGCACCGCCGTGCAGGGCAGCCCCGACATGCTCACCGCCGTCACCGGGCAGTGGGTGCCGGGGTCACGGCGCCGGACCGACGGCCCCCACCCCTTCCGGCTCTCGATGAGCGAGCTGAGGATCGGGGACGGCTTCACCAGCGACTGGCACGAGGTGACGCCCGAGGACATCAGCGGCTTCGCGGCGATGAGCGGCGACACCTTCTACGCCCACACCGACCCCGAGGCGGCCGCGGCCAACCCGATATTCGGCGGGATCGTCGCGCACGGGTACTGGGTGCTGTCGCGCGCGGCCGGGCTGTTCGTCGACCCCGCGCCCGGCCCCGTGCTGGCCAACACCGGCCTGGAGGGCCTGCGCTTCACGACGCCGGTCCGCGCGGGCGACCGGATCCGCGTGGCGCTCACCTGCAAGGCGCTCAACCCGCGCGAGCACACCGACCACGGCGAGGTCCGCTTCGACGCCACCGTGACCAACGACCGCGACGAGGTGTGCGCCACCTACACGCTGCTCACCATGGTGACCAAGGAGCCCCGGCCGTGACCGACCCGACCACGCTGCCCGCCGCCCTCGTCCGGACCGTGTCGCCCCGGCTGGCGGAGGCCGAGCTGACGTTCCTCGACCGGGAGCCGCTCGACGCCGACCGCGCTGCGGTCCAGCACGCCGGCTACGTCGACCTGCTCCGCCGTCTCGGGCACGACGTGGTCCGGGTGCCCGACGCCCCGGAGCACCCGGACGGCACCTTCGTCGAGGACGCGGTCGTCGTTGTCGACGACCTGGCGGTGCTCACCCGCCCCGGGGCCGAGAGCCGCCGGGGCGAGGTCGCCGGCGTCGAGCAGGTCGTCCGCTCCCTCGGGCTGCGCACCGCGACGGTCGCGGCGCCGGCCACGCTGGACGGCGGCGACGTCCTCCAGGTCGGACGCCACGTGTTCGTCGGGCTCGGCGGCAGGACCACGCCGGGCGCGGTCGAGCAGCTGCGCGCGCTGCTGGCCCCGCTCGGGCGGACCGTGGTCGGCGTGCCCGTGACGGGCTGCCTGCACCTCAAGACCGGCGCGACGGCGCTGCCGGACGGCACGGTCGTCGCGGTCGCCGGCTGGCTGGCCACCGACCGGTTCGCCACCGCCGGGCTGCGCGTGGTCGAGGCACCGGAGACGGCGGGCGCGGACCTGCTGCTGAGCGGGGACCGCGTCGTGCTGTCCGCCTCCGCGCCGCGCACCGCCGACCTGGTCCGCTCGCTCGGCTTCGAGGCCCACCCCGTCGAGATCGACGAGCTGGAGAAGGCGGAGTGCGGGGTGACCTGCCTGTCGGTGCTCGTGCCGCGCTGACCGGCGCCCGGCCCGGGCACCCGGCCCGGGCTGCCCGCCGGGGTCAGACCGTGCCGAACGACACCGTCGTCGAGGTGACGTACTCCTGGCCCGGGCGCAGCACCGTGCTGGGGAAGTCCGGGCGGTTGGGCGAGTCGGGCAGGTGCTGGGTCTCCAGGCAGAAGCCGTCGCCCTGGCGGAAGGTCACGCCGCCGCGCCCGACGACCGTGCCGTCGAGGAAGTTGCCGGAGTACAGCTGCACGCCCGGCTGGTCGGTGCGCAGCGTGAGGGTGCGGCCGCTGCGGGGGTCCTCGGCGCGGACCACCTCGGGCAGCCCGCCAGGCTCTCCCGACCACGCCTCGCGGGTGCCGGCGAGGCTGTCGCGCCAGGTGTCGAACAGCAGGCAGTGGTCGTAGCCCTGCGCCCGGAGCAGCTGCTCGTCGGCCGTTCGCAGCCGCGCCCCGAGCCGGGTGGGCTCCCGGAAGTCGAACGGGGTGCCGTCGACCGCGGCGAGGTCGGGCAGCGGGAGCAGACCCTCGTCGACGGGGACGTAGCGCCCGGCGGCCGCGCGGAGGACGTGGTGCTCGACCGTGCCGGCGCCGGTGCCGCCGAGGTTCCAGTACGCGTGGTTGGTGAGGTTGAGCACCGTCGGGGCGTCGGTCGTCGCGCGGTAGTCCCAGCGCAGGCCGGCCTCGCCCAGGGTGACGGTGACCTCGACCTCGACGGTGCCGGGGAAGCCCTCCTGCCCGTCGGGGCTGACGAGCGACAGCCGCACGCCGCCGTCGACCTCCTGGGCGTCCCAGACCTGGGCGTGGAAGCCGCCGGGGCCGCCGTGCAGGGTCGCGGTGCCGTAGTTCTGCGGCAGGTGGTGCTCCGTGCCGTCGAGGGTGAAGCTCGCCCCGGCGATGCGGTTGCCGAACCGGCCCACGAGCGCGCCGTGGAAGCTGGTGTCGGCCACGTACCCGGCCAGGTCGTCGTAGCCCAGGACGACGTCGGCGGCGACCCCGTCGCGGTCCGGCACGCGGACCGACTGGAGCACGCCCCCGTAGGTGATGACGGCGACCGTCACCTGCCCGTGGACGAGCTCGTACCTGTCGACGTCACGCCCGTCCGGCGTGGTCCCGAAAGGCGTGCGGGTGACAGTCGTGAGGTCGCTGGGCACCGGCCGATCGTAGGGGCGCGGGTGCCCGCCGCCTCAGCCCGCGTCGACCGGCCGCGCGGCGGTGGCGCCGCCGTCGTCGGCACCGGCGCGCCGCGGCGGGCGCCCGTCGAGGTGCTCGCGGACGTCCTCGCGGATGTCCACGGCCTCGACGTCGTCCTCGCCCTGGCCGGACGCAGACCCTGAGCCGGACGCCGACACCGCACCGAGCCGTTGCTGGGCGGCGCGGACGTAGTCGTCGGCCGTCATCGGGGTCCCGTCGGGACGCAGCGAGCCGTCGTCGTCCTCGTCGTCGTCCGTCGGGCCCCCGCGCTCGGCGCCCTCCTGGACGAGGACGTCGAACAGCGACCGGTACTCCACGAACGCACGCCGCAGGTCCTCGGTGCTGCCCTCGCCGTCGCGGAACCGCGACCGGTGCTGCTCGGCGGTCCGGTAGTGCTCGACGGTCTCGGCGTGGTCGGCCGCGAGCAGCGTGAGCGCCTGCTCGCTGTCGGCGGTGGGGTAGCCGCGCTCGGCCATCACCTCGGTGACCAGCTCGTGGGCGGCGTCGACCGCCTCGACCGGCACCTCGACGAAGTCCGCCTGCACGGCGCGCCACTGCGCCCGGCGGCGCCGGCGGGAGGCCGGGTCGAGCGGCCGGACGTCGAGCTTGTCGCGCTCACGCGCCGCCCGGGCCAGGCGCGCCTCGGCACCGCGGGGGTCCCCGCCGGCGACGGCACGGTCGTACTCGCTGCCGAACCGCTGGCGCAGCCGCTCCCGCTGCTCGCGCTCCCGCCGCCGGCGGACGACGACGGCCACGACGCCGACGACCAGCAGCAGGGCCACGACGGCGACGACCACGACGACGGTGGTGGTGGTGGTGTCCATGCCGGAGGACTACCCGGGGGCCGCCCGACGCAACCGCCCCGGACCCTCGCGCCGCACCTCGTGACCGCCCTCGCGACCGCCAGACCCACCCGTGCACAACCGGTGAACAACCTGTGGACAGGGGGCGACGACGACCGGGCGCACGCCGCTCAACTCCGGGGCGGGCGAGCCGATATCCCAGACCAGGACCTCCGCGGCGAGGTCGACCGACCTCCCGAGGAGCCCCGTCCATGTCCTTCGCGCAGCTGCTGCACTCCGGCTTCCGGCCCTCGGTCCGGCAGGAGGGCCTCACGGCCGCCCTGTCCGACGGTGACCACCCGCTGCGCGCGACGCTGGACAGCCTGCACGGCAACTGCTTCATCGCCGACATGTCGCTGACGCTCGTCTACATGAACCGGAGCGCGCGCCGCACCGTGCAGGAGCTGTCCGGGGCCTTCCGGTCGGCCTTCGGGATGGACGTCGAGCAGATCCTGTCCGGCTCGATCCACCGCTTCCACAAGGACCCGGCGCGGATCGACCGCATCCTCGCCGACCCGGCGCAGCTGCCCCGCGAGGCCGTGTTCGGCTTCGGCGGCAAGACGCTGCGGACGAACATCGACGCGATCGTGGACGAGTCCGGGCAGCGCGTCGGGTTCGTCGTGCTGTGGGACGACGTGACGGGCCGCAACCAGGCCGCGGACAGCGCGTTCGCCGACGTCCGGGGCGCGACGGGCCGGATCGAGGAGATCGGCGGGCGGCTGCTCGACGTCGCCGCCGACACCAGCAGCCAGGCCGACAGCGCTGCCGCCGCGACGGAGGAGATGCGCGCCTCCGTCGGCTCCATCGCCCAGTCGTCGGTCCACGTGACCGGCCAGGTCCGCGACACGATGACCGCGACCGCCGAGGGCGTGCAGCGGATGGAGGACCTGCAGCGCTCCAGCCAGGAGATCGGCGACTTCCTGCGGCTCATCACCACCGTCGCCGACCAGACCAAGCTCCTCGCGCTCAACGCGACCATCGAGGCCGCCCGCGCCGGGGAGGCCGGCCGCGGGTTCGCGGTCGTCGCCGAGGAGGTCAAGCAGCTCGCCGGCACGACGTCGAGCTCGATCAGCGACATCGAGCAGCGGATCGACGCGATCCAGCGGGCCGCGCAGGAGGCCGTGCTGACGCTGTCCCGGATCGCCGCGCTCGTCGAGGGCATCAGCGGCTCGCAGGACACCGTGGCCGCCGCCATCGAGCAGCAGTCCGCCGTGACCTCGGAGATCGCCGCGGCGATCGCCCACATCGCGTCCGGCGCCCGGGAGACGGTCGAGCAGGCGGAGCTGCTCCCGGAGGCCTCGTCCAGCGTGGCGTCCGAGACCGGCGTGCTCCACGACATCATCCTCAAGGCCTGAGCGGGCCTCGTCCCCCGCGGCACCGCCGCCCTGAACCCTGGCCCACCTGCCCGCACGGGCAGGTGGGCCAGCCCACGTCCGGGGCAGGTCAGCCGGGCAGGTCAGCCGGGCAGGTCAGCCGAGCGAGTCGGCGGCGAGCGCGTCGAGGACGATCTCGGGGTGGTCGCGCTCGATGCGCTGCAGCCGCCACCGGTCGGGGAACAGCGCGAAGTGGTCGCCGTCCAGGCTCGTCAGCACCTCGACGCCGGGCACCCTGCTGAGCGCGGGGATGTGCTCGGACGTCGTCCGCCGGGCGATCTGGTAGCCCAGCGGCTCCAGCTGCACCGGGCAGTTGAACTCCCCCGCCATCCGGTGGCTCACCACGTCGAACTGCATCGGCCCCACCGCCGCGAGCACGGGCGACGGCTCGCCGCGCATGTCCGAGCGCAGCGTCTGGACGACGCCCTCGTGGTGCAGCTCGGTGATGCCGCGCTGGAACTGCTTGTACTTGGCCAGGTCCGCGGCCCGGCAGACCGCGAAGTGCTCCGGCGCGAAGGTGGGGATGGGCGGGTAGGTGACCGACCGGCCCTCGAACAGGGTGTCGCCGACGCGGACGCCGCTGGCGTTGACGATGGCCACCACGTCACCGGGCCACGCGTCCTCGACCCCGGTGCGGGTGCCACCGAAGACGCGGTGGGCGTACTTGGTGCCGACGACCTTGCCGTTGCGGGCGTTGACGACGCCCTGGCCGCGGTGGAACCGGCCCGAGGACACCCGGATGAAGGCGACGTGGTCGCGGTGGTTGCTGTCCATGCCGGCCTGGACCTTGAACACCTGGCCGCTGAACGGGTCGCCGACGTGGCGGACCGCGCCGTCGACCGTGGGCCGGTCCCCGGGCGGGGGCGCGGTCTCCACGAGGATGTCCAGCAGCTGCTCCACCCCGCGGTTGAGCACGGCGGCGGCGAACACCACGGGGCTCGTGCGACCGGCGCGGAACGACTCCTCGTCGTGGCGGCCGTTGCTGGAGGTGATGAGCTCGGCCTCCTCGACGGCGGTCGCCAGCACGTCGCCGTCGCGGGCCAGGCCCTCGTCCAGGCCCATCCGGGTCCACACGGTCCTCGTGGCGCCGCCGGAGCCCGCCTCGAAGGCGATGTAGGAGTCGTCGCGCAGGTCGAGCAGGCCGCGGAAGTCGCCGCCGATCCCGACCGGCCACAGCACCGGCGTGGGCGTCATGCCCGTCTTCTCGGCGATCTCGTCCATGAGCTCGAGCGCCTCGAGGCCGGGGCGGTCCCACTTGTTGATGACGGTGAGCACCGGCAGGCCGCGCAGCTTGCAGACGTCGAACAGCTTCATCGTCTGCCGCTCCATGCCCTTGGCGGCGTCGACGAGCATGACCGCGGAGTCGACCGCGGTGAGGACCCGGTAGGTGTCCTCGGAGAAGTCGGCGTGGCCGGGGGTGTCGAGCAGGTTGACGACGTGGTCGCGGTAGACGAACTGCAGCGCCGCGGACGTGATGGAGATGCCGCGGGCCTTCTCCATGTCCAGCCAGTCCGACACGACGCCGCGGCGCCCGCCCTTGCCCTGGACGATGCCGGCCTGGCCGATCGCCCCGCCGTGCAGGGCGAGGGCCTCGGTGAGCGTGGACTTGCCCGCGTCGGGGTGGCTGATGACGGCGAAGGTGCGGCGGCGGACCGCGGCCTCGACCGGGGCGGTGCCGTCGGCCTCGGCGAGGGCGGCCTCGAGCAGGTCGGCGGCAGCGTCCTCGACCGGCTGGGCGGGCGTGGAGGTGGACATCACCCCCAGGGTACGGCGGCTGCGGGGCCGCTCAGGGCGTGAAGCTCCAGTGCCACGGCTCGCGCGGCGTGCTCTCGTCGAAGCCGAACCTCTCGGCGTTCGCGCGCATCCAGGCCTGGGCCTTGCTGTCGAGCTTGAGGTCAAGGGCCATCCCCCAGCCGTGCTGGCTGGTGCCCGGGACGGCGGCGAGCCCGCCGTTCTTGTACAGCCCCTTGCGCCGGGCCACGTCGACCTGGGCCTCGTAGGAGCGGTAGGAGTCCGTGACGCCGAAGGTGATGCCGTCCGCCTTCGCGGCGGCCTGCATCTTGGCGAAGGCGTCCGCGGCAGGGGCCCACAGCGTGTGCTGGCCGACGCCGATCTCCTTGAGCGCGGACGCCGGGATCTTGCCGTTGCCGTAGGCCTTGAGGTCGAGCGGGACGCCCTCGGAGTCGACGGCGGTCGAGCCCGGCGCACCGGTGGACCGGGCACCGGTCGCCTGGGTGAGCGCCTGCTGGAAGGCCGCACCCGACGCGGCGCCCGTGGCGGTCGCACCGGAGGTGCCGAGGCCGGCCACCGCACCGGCGCGCTGCACCGAGACGCCCACCGGGGCACGCTGCACGCTCTGCACGAGCGCCTGGATCTGTGCCACCCGTGCGGTGGCACCTGCGATGCCGTCCATGGTCTCCCTCCGCTGGTCCGGGAGGGTGATCGGCCGGCTCCCGGCCCGACTTGAGCGGCCGGCCCGACCGGTACGGCGCGCCCGCGTGACGGCGTGGATACGGCCTCCCGGGCGCAGGAACCGTACGGTGGCGCCGAGGACCGTCGTCCCGGACGGCCACCGAGCAGGAGGACCCATGAACCGCAAGGAACTCATCAGCGAGATCGCCAGCAAGACCGGCCTGTCGCAGACCGACGCCGACAAGGTGCTCGACGCCTTCCAGGAGGTCGTCTTCGACGTGGTGGCCAAGGGTGACGACGCCCTCACGCTGCCCGGCTTCCTCAAGTTCGAGCAGGGGTCGCGCGCCGCCCGCGAGGGCCGCAACCCCGCCACCGGCGAGACCATCCAGATCGCCGCGTCGAAGACCGCCAAGGTCACCGCGGGCACCAAGCTCAAGGCTGCCGCCGCAGGCTGACGCCACCCGGCCGGTCCGCCCGGGCGGGTCCCCCGCCCGGGCGCCGGCCGCTCGCGACAGCCCCGCCCCGACGACGACGTCGGGAGTGAGCACGACCCCCGCCCCGATACGACCGCCGTGCTGCCGCGCCTAGCGGCGTCCGGAGGCCCGGCGGGCGCAGCCGATGCAGGTCCGCGCCTGCGGCCTCGCCTCGAGCCGCTCGGGGTCGATCGCGCCGCCGCACACCTCGCACGTGCCGTAGCTGCCGGATGCCGCGGCGGCCAGCGAGCGCCGCAGCTGCTCGCCCGTCGAGCGGACCTGCTCCAGCAGCGCCGCCACCTGCTGCCGCTCGAAGGCGATCGTGCTGCCCTCGGGGTCGTGCTCGTCGTCGGCGTTGGAGTCCTGGGAGGCCTCGACGAAGCGGGCGTGCCGCTCCAGCAGCGCCCGCTCCGACGCTTCGTTGGCCGCCAGCGCGGCACGCAGCGACGCCTCGACGCCGCCGCTCCCGCCGCTCCCGCCGCTCATGCCAGCCCCGTCCTCTGCAGCACCCGGTCCACCAGGGCCATCTGCCGCTCGGGCGGGTAGCGCCCCGGGTCGGCGGTGGCCCAGACGGCGATCCCGTCCACGGCGCTGAGCACCTCGTCCACAAGCAGGCCGACCTCCTCGCCGTCGGCCCGGCGCCCGTCCAGCAGCAGCCGCCGTCGAAGCTCCTCCGCGAGCAGCCCGTTCGCGGCGGCGTAGCGGCGGGACAACCGGGCGGCGAGCTGCTCGTCCCGCGTCGCGGCCGAGACCCCGACCAGCCAGACGGCGTTCTCCTGCCGCCGCAGCTCGTCCAGCGGCAGGAACTCCGCCAGCGCCGCACGGAGCCCGTGGGAGCGTGCGGCCGCCAGCAGCCGCTCCATCGACTCGTCGACCGCGAGACCGACGGCGTGGTCGAGCAGCTCGCGCCGGTCGGCGAAGTGGTGGGTGAGCGCGCCCGTCGTGCAGCCGGCCTCACGGGCGATCTCGCGCATCGACGCCGCCTCCAGGCCGCCGCGCGCGACCACCCGGTAGACGGCGCGCGCGATGTCGCGGCGGCGGTCGTCGGAGTTGACCTGACGGGGCACGCCGCTTAGCGTAACGCTTGTTATGCATAACGACCGTTACGCCGACCCTGTGTCCACCGACCCGACGCCCCTCGCGCCGCCGCGGGACGTGATGGACCGCACCCGGCTGCTGAGCCTCGCCGCCGTCCTGGCCAGCACCGTCGGGCTGGGCCTGGCCTACGGCGTCGGCTACACGGTGACCGCCGTCCGGTTCACGGAGTGGGGCGCGGCCGGCTGGCTGGTCGGCGTCGCCGGCGCCGCACCGTCGCTCGCGGTCGTGGCGCTGGTGCCGCTCGCGCCACGGCTGGCGGGGCGGCTCGGCGCCGTCCCCGTCATGGTCGCCGGCGCGGCCCTGGTGGCGCTGAGCTTCGTGCTCATGCCGGTGCTCGACGGCGTCGGCTGGTGGCTGCTGCTGCGCGTGCAGTCCGGGGCGGGCCTCACGCTGCCGTGGCTGGTCGGCGAGACGTGGATCAACACCGTGGTCACCGACCGGGTCCGCGGCCGGGTGCTCGGGCTGTACGCGATGCTCCTGTTCTCCGGCTGGGCGCTGGGCCCGCTGCTCGTCGACCGCGTCGGCACGACCGGCCTCGCCGCGTACGCCGTCGGGGTGCTCGGCATGGCGCTGTGCGCGGTCCCGCTGCTGCTGGCCCGGCGGCTGGCCCCGGCGATGGCCGCGCACGGGACCGTCCGGCTGCCCGCGGCGGTGCGGCTCGCGCCGCTGGCGATGCTCGCCGCGGTCGTGGGCGGGGTCGCGGAGTTCGGCTACATCTCCCTGCTGCCCGCATACGCGCTCGAGGCCGGCGCCTCGACCACCACGTCGCTGCGGCTGCTCACCGTGCTGCTCGTCGGCGGCATCTGCCTGCAGGTGCTCGTCGGCTGGCTCGCCGACCACGTCGACCGCAGCCGGCTCCTCGCCGGCCTCGGGCTGGTCCTCGCGGTCGGGGCGACCGGGTTCGCGGGCCTGGTCGGGACCGGCGGCGCGCCCGCCTACCTGGCCGCCTTCGCCCTCGGAGGCGTCGTCGTCGCGTTCTACGCCGTCGGGCTGACGATGCTCGGCGAGCGCGTGCCCGCCGGGCAGCTCGCCGTGGCGAACGCGGGCTTCCTCGTCTCCTACGAGGTGGGCGCCACGGTCGGCCCGGTGCTGGGCGGCGCGGCGATGGACGTCTGGCCGCCCCACGGCCTCGCGGTGCTGGTCGCCGTCGTCGGGGTGGGCTTCGCGGCGGGCGTCCTGGCCCGCCGCCGTCAGCCCACCATCACGCAGAACGGGTGACCGTCGGGGTCGGCGAGGACCCAGAGCGGCTCGTCCGGGTCGTCCGTCCGGTCCATCAGCTCCCTGGCCCCCAGCGACAGGGCACGCCCGTGCACCTCCGCCAGCTCCTCCACCGTGCCGACGACCGTGTCCAGGTGCGCCTGCATCGGCACCTCGTGCGACGGCCACGTGGTGGGGCGCAGCTCCGGCTCCTGCTGGAACGCCAGCTCGAGCCCGCCGTCCCCGCGCAGCACGAGCCAGTCCTCGCCGCGGGGGTCGGGCTGCCCCTCCGGCGGCGGCTCGTCGCCCGGGCGGTAGGCCAGGCCGAGCAGCCCTCGGTAGAACTCGGCCAGCCGGCGGCAGTCGGTGGAGTCGAGCACCACCTGCGCGAGCCTGGGGTACGTCGTCATCGTCGTCGCCTCTCCTCGTCGGGGACCCCACCATGGCTGCGCTGTCCGACAGCGGCGCGGCCTCGTAGCCTCGCCCCGTGAGCGTCCTGTCGATCCAGTCCCACGTCGCCTACGGGCACGTCGGCAACTCCTCCGCGGTCTTCGCGCTGCAGCGCCTGGGGACGGAGGTCTGGCCGGTGCACACCGTCCAGTTCTCCAACCACACCGGCTACGGCAGCTGGAAGGGCCGGGTCTTCGACGGCGCCTCGATCGACGAGGTGCTCGAGGGCATCGACGAGCGCGGCGTCCTCGGCGGCTGCACCGCGGTCCTGTCCGGCTACCTCGGCTCGGCCGACATCGGCCAGGCCGTGCTGGGTGCGGTCGCCCGGGTGCGGGCCGCCAACCCCGGCGCCGTGTACTGCTGCGACCCGGTCATCGGCGACGTCGGGCGCGGGGTGTTCGTCCGTCCCGGCATCGAGGAGCTGCTGCGCGACGTCGTGCTGCCGGTCGCCGACGTCCTCACCCCCAACCACTTCGAGCTGGACCTGCTCGCGGGCACGACGACCACGTCGCTGGCCGCGGTGAAGGACGCGGTCGCCTCGGTGCAGGAGCGCGGCCCCGGCACGGTGCTCACCACGTCGCTGGTCACCGACGACACCCCGGACGACGCGGTGGACCTGCTCGCCTCGCAGGACGGCCGCCACTGGCGCATCCGCACGCCGAAGCTCGGCCTGTCCGTCAACGGCGCCGGCGACGCCACGGCCGCCCTGTTCCTCGCGCACTGGCTGCCGGAGCGCTCGGCGGCCGACGCGCTGGCCGCCGCCACGGCGTCGGTGTGGGGCCTGCTCGCGCGCACCGAGGAGGCCGGCTCCCGCGAGATCCTCCTCGTCGCCGCCCAGGAGGAGCTCGTCCGTCCCGGTCGCACCTTCGAGGTGGAGGAGGTCTAGGCCTCCTGCGTGCGGAGCAGCTCGCGGGTGCCGCTGAGCACCCCGGTGGCGTCGCCGGAGTACCAGCCCGACGTGGGCGGCACGTCCACGTAGTCCCGGCCGACGGCGACGGTGACGTAGCCGTCGCCGGCCAGGCGCCGGTGCGTGGGGTCGTAGGCCACCGCGCGGGCGCCCCGGCCCGCGGGGACGACGACCTCGACCCAGGCGTGCGTGCCGCCCTGGCCGACGAGGTGCCCGGACACGTAGCGGCACGGGACGCCGGCGGCGCGCAGCACGGCGATCATCACGTGGGCCTGGTCCTGGCAGACGCCCTGCCCGCCGGCGAGCGCCTGCGCCGCGGTCGTCCGGACGCCGGTCGCGCCGGGGGTGTAGCGGACGAGCTCGTGCACGGCCTCCCCCACGCGCACCGCCGCGGCGAGCACGTCGTCGCCGCCGGCCAGCTCCCGGGCGAGGCGGCGGACGGCGCCGTCGGGGACGGTCTGCAGGCTGGCGCCGAGAAGGGTCGGGTCCGCGAGCGCCGCGGCGGGGAGCGTCGCGGCGGGCGCGGTGTCCCCGTACGTCGGGGCGGTGGTCGGGATGGTGGTCGGGCCGGCGGGCAGGTCGGGCCGGGTGACCTCGACCTCCGCGTGCATGGTCACCGAGTCCGGGACCACGGCGAGCCGGACCAGGCAGACCCGGTTGCCGTGCTCGTCCCCGGTCCACGACACCTGGGCGGAGCCGTCGGACACCCGGACCGCGCCCAGGCGCAGCGTTTGGTCGCCGTGGTGCTGCGGCGGGACCACGACCAGGCGGTGGAGCAGCGAGTACGCCGGGGCGTCGTAGTCGTAGCGGAAGGACTGGCGCAGCCGGTACCGGCTCGTCGTCGCCACCGACGGTGACCGGGTGCTGCTCACCCGTACAGGGTGCCCCGGGACGGGCCGCCCAGGCGCCGGGGACCGCGCTGCGGTCGGCCAGGATGGCGGCATGGACCGCGTCGTCTCCGCCACCATGACCGCCGACGTGCTCGGCCCCACCACGGTCGAGCTCCAGGTCGCCGTGGCCGGGACGACCCCCGCGGACGAGCGGCTCGTCGCGACGCTGGACGGGGAGCCGCTGCCGCTGCGCGAGCTCGCAGGGCCGGTGGGCAGCCGGATGCACGTGCTGCGCTGCGACGCAGGGAGCCTCGAGGTCACGTACACCGCCAAAGTCGACGGCCGCTCGGAGCCCGTCGGCGTCGAGGAGCTCGACCGCTCCGTCTACCTGCGCCCGAGCCGCTACGCGGAGTCCGACCGGCTCGCGGCGGTCGCGCGCGCCGAGCTCGGGCCGCGCGGGACGGACCCCGCCCGACTCGTCCGCGACGTCGCCGCCTGGGTCGGCCGGCGCCTGGCGTACGTCCCCGGCAGCAGCACCGGGACCGACGGCGCGGTCGACACCCTGCTCGCCGGCGCCGGCGTCTGCCGGGACTACGCCCACCTGACGACCGCCCTGCTGCGCTCGCGGGACGTGCCTGCCCGGCTGGTGTCGGTCTACGCGCCGGGCCTGCGGCCGATGGACTTCCACGCCGTGGTCGAGGCCCTCGTGGACGACCGGTGGGTGGTCGTCGACGCCACCCTGCTGGCACCGCGCAGCACGCTCGTCCGGATCGCGACCGGGCGCGACGCGGCGGACACGGCGTTCATGTCGTCCTACGGGGCGGGGGTGCGGTTCGGCCGCCTCACGGTCGCCGCGACCGTCGACGGCGACCTGCCCGCGGACGACCTGGAGGAGCTCGTGCAGATCAGCTGACCCGGCTGGGCGGGCCTCAGCGGGCCTCAGGCCGGCGGCACCGGCGTCGCGGAGCGGATCTCTGTCGACCGGGCCCAGTCGACCACCCAGGCGGGCAGCTCCCGTGCCTCGAGCTGCTCGCCGGACAGCCCCATGACCTGCTGCGGGGTGATGCGCGCGCCGTCGCGGCCGAGGAACCGCCCCCGGATCACGGCGGACGCCACCAGGACGTCCCCGCGCACGACGTCCTGGCGCAGGAACAGCGACACCTCGTCCCACCCGACGACCTCGGTGACCACGTCGAAGCGCTGGAACAGCCGGAGCGACCGCTTGAACGTGATGGTCTCCGCGACGACGACGGGGTACCAGCCCGCCCTCCTCAGCAGCGGCGTGACGCCCGAGCGCGCGAGCAGGTCGAGCCGGCCGATGTCCATGATCGTCAGGTAGGTGCCGTTGTTGACGTGGCGCAGCAGGTCGAGGTCGGTCGGCCAGACCCGGAACGGCGTGCGGACCGGCCCGAGCACGGACACCCGGCTGCGGCGGCGGCCGAGCAGGACGAGGTGGAGCAGGCGCAGGTACAGGTTCACGACAGGCGGTCTAGCAGGCGGGCCGGACCAGTGCCAGCACCCTGGCAGCGCTCTCGGCCGGGTCCTCGTGCTCCCACACCCGCAGCACCCGCCAGCCGAGCTCGCCGAGGACGCGCGTGGAGTCCGCGTCGCGGGCGCGGTTGGCGTCGAGCTTGGCGACCCACCAGGCGGTGTTGCTGCTGCTGCGGGTCCCGTGCTCCGGGCAGCCGTGCCAGAAGCAGCCGTCGACGAACACCGCGACCCGCTGGCGGGTGAACGCCACGTCGATGGTCCGCCGCCGCTGGCCCGGGATGGGGTAGGCGACCCGGTAGCGCAGGCCGAGCGCGTGCAGCCGGCGCCGGAGCTCGAGCTCCGGCTTGGTGTCCCGCCGGCGCAGCACGCTCATCCGGCGCGCCACCTGGGGGCTGGAGGCACCCGGGTGCGCCGGCACGCGCTGCGGGACCGGGGCCGTCACGGCGCCAGGCTAGGTCGGGCCCGTCCCCGTCCCGGACCGGGGGCTGTCCCCCTGGGACGCCCGGCGGGACCTGCCTACCGTCGGGGGGCATGGACACCAGGACCGTCCCTGCTGCGACGACCGTGGCCGTCGGGCCGACCCCCCGCGCGGAGCGCGCCTGGGCGCCGGACCTCGCCCGCGGCGCCGTGCTCCTCGGCATCGCCCTGGCCAACGTCAGCATCTACCTGCACGGCGCGGACATCGGGGCGGGCGGGCGTCCCGTCGGCGGCAGCGTCCTGGACCGCACGCTCGACGTCGTCGTCACCACGTTCGTCAACGACCGGTCCCGGCCGATGTTCGCCCTGCTCTTCGGCTTCGGGCTGGTGACCATGGTCGGGCGGCTCACCGCGCGCGGCCTCGCACCCCGGGAGCGGCGCCGGGTGCTGCTGCGCCGGCAGCTGTGGCTCGTCGCGTTCGGCGCCGTCCATGCGGCCCTGCTGTTCGAGGGCGACATCCTCGGCATGTACGGCGTGACCGGCCTCGTCGTGCTCCTGCTCCTGCACCGGCGACCGCGCGTGCTCGTCGCCTGGGGCACGGCCAGCCTCGTCGTGCTCGCCCTGCTCTTCGGCGCGTTCGACGCCCTGACCGAGGTCCCGCGACCGCCCACCGACTACCTGGTCTCCGTCGTCGAGCGGGTGGCGGTCTGGGTCGTCGGGGTGCTGGGCGGCACCCTGCTCATGCTCGTCCTGGCCCCGATGCTGGCCGGCGTGGCGATGGCCCGCGCCGGGCTGCTCGACCGGCCCTGGGAGCACCTGCCCCTGCTGCGGCGGCTCGCCGTCGGCGGCGTGGTGCTGGGCGTCGTGGGCGGCCTGCCCTACGGCCTCGTCGTCGGCGAGGCGTGGGAGCCGGGGATCGTCACCTCGGCCGTCCTCGCCGGGGTGCACGCGGTGACGGGCACGGCCATGGGCGTGGCCTACGTGTCGCTCTTCGCGCTGTGGGCCGCGCACCTGCACCGGACGGGGGCGCCGCGCCGGGGCGCTCCGGCGGTGCTGGCGGCGGTCGGCGAGCGCTCGCTCACCTGCTACCTGCTGCAGTCGGTCGTGCTCGCGCCACTCCTGGCCCCGTGGGGGCTCGCGCTCGGCGACGGGCTGGGCACGGCCGCGGCGTACGGCACCGCGCTGACGGTCTGGCTGGTCACGGTAGGCGTCGCCTGGGCGCTGGCCACCGCAGGACGGCGCGGACCGGCGGAGGTGCTGCTCCGGCGCCTGACGTACGGACCCCGGTCGGCCCGGTCGGGCGGCGGCCGGACAGCAGCGCCCCTGGCGGCCTGACGCCCGTGCCGGGTGGTTGGCTGCGGGGATGACGGACGGCTGGGGTGATGCGGCCGACGAGCTCGTCGACGACCCGTACGACGGCCGGCCGCTCGACCTGCTCGTGCACGCGCCCCGGGCAGTCGTCCACGGCGACGAGGGCCGGCCGGTGGAGGACGCCGTCGTGGTCGGCGTGCGGGACGGCCGGGTCGTGCTGCTCGAGGGCGCCGACGCCACCGACCTGCCGGCGGCTGCGGCGCGGGCGGACCTGGCCGCGGACGAGGTGCTGCTGCCCGCACCGGTCGCGGACGCGGGTGAGGACGGGGACGTGCTCGACGGCGGGACGCCGGTGCCCGGGCCGGACGGCGCCGGGCTGGACGAGCTCGAACGGGTCCTGCTCGGGGCGCACGCCACCGGGGCACGCGTGCACCTGCGCCACCTGTCGCACGGCCCGGCCGTCCCGCTGCTCGCCCAGGCGCGGGCCGCGGGCGTCCGGGTCACGGCCGAGGCGTGCGTGCACCACCTCGCCCACGACCTGCTCGTCGGGCCGCTCGTCGGACCGCGGGCCGGGGTGTGCGGTGGCTGCCCCTCGACCCCGGACCCGGCGGACGTCGAGGCGCTCTGGGACGCCCTCGCCGACGGGGCGGTGGACATGGTCGCGGCACCGCGGCCGGCGACCGAGGACGGGTCGCCGGCGGGGCCGGGCGACGACGGGACGGCCGAGGGCACGTGGGCCGCGGTCCTGCTGCCGCTGCTGTGGACCGCGGCCCGCGCGCGCGGCCACGACCTCACTGACGTCGTCGCCTGGACCGCGACGGGGCCGGCGGACGTGCGCGGCCACCACCGCGAGGGCCGGATCGCGGTGGGCGCGCCGGCCCGCCTGGTCGTGGTGGGCCCGGACGACGGGCCGGCCGGGCTGCCCGCGTGGGCGGGTGGCCGCAGCGTGCGGGGGGCGGTGCGGCGCGTCCTCTGAGGACGCGTGGACGGCTGCCGGCGGAGCCGGATCAGTCTGCGGTCCCGCCGCTGCCCGGGTCGGAGGGCTGGAAGGTCTCGACCGGTGCCGCGCGGGGCAGCGGTGCACCGAGCGCGGCGGTCACCATGGTCTCCACGCTCACCTGGCCCAGGGGCGTGCCGGTCGGGTCGGTGACCAGGACCGGGAACCACCGGTCCTCCGGCGCCCGGGCGACCGCCCGCAGCAGGGCGTCGGTGACCCGGGTGCCCGGCGACATCGTCATCGCCCGGTGCCAGCGACCGTCGACCGGCAGCCGGAACGCGCCGGTGGCGTCCCGCTCCCAGCCGGCCGCCCCGGCGTCCAGCAGCAGGCTGCCGACCACGACGTCGTCGTGGGCCTCCTCGTGCGGGGAGGTGAGCGCGAGGACGTGCTCGGTGGCGTGGACGGCCGGCCACGGCTGCTCGCCCCGGCCCAGCAGGAACCCCTGGCCCAGCGGCACGCCCAGCCGGACGAGGACGGCCAGCTGGTCGGCGCGCTCGATCCCCTCGGCCACCACCCAGGCGTCGAGCTGGCCGCAGAGCCGTCCCAGGGCGTCCACGACGAGCTCCGCCGCCGGGTCGGTGCCCAGGTCGGCGACGAGCGCCTGGTCGAGCTTGACCATCTCCGGGCGCAGCCGGCTGATCTGGGTGAGCCCGGCGAACCCCGCCCCGACGTCGTCGACGGCCAGCAGTGCGCCGCGCCGCCGGAGCGCGTCCAGGGCGTCCTCCGCGGGGCCGCTCTGCTCGGGCCACACCGACTCCGTGACCTCGACGACGAGCGGCGTCAGCACGTCGAGGTCGAGGAAGGGGGCGACGACGTCGGCCTCGGCGAGGTCGGTCGGGTCGAGGTTGACCGTGAGGAAGCAGCCGTCCGGGACCCGCGCGAGCAGGTCGATGGCCAGCCCGTTGACCGCGGCCTGCACCTGCGACGACAGCCCGAGCCGGCGGGCGGCACCGAACAACCGGTCCGGCGGCACCTGCCACTCCGCGGGCACCCGGGCCAGCAGCTCGAACCCGGCGGGGCGGCCGTCGGTGAGGTCGACGATGGGCTGGGCGACGACCTCCAGCAGCCCGGGCTCGTCGACCACCAGGCGCACGGCGGCCTCCGCTGCCAGCTCCTGCAGCCCCCCGACGTCCCCGCTGACCGCCACGCGCGCCTAGGCCGGCCGCATCGCGCCGCGGACGGCGTCGAGCAGGGCCGGGTCGGTGGGGTCGACGCCGTGGTCCCGGGCGGCGTGCACCCCTGCGAGGGCGATGATCGCGGCGGCGGTGCCCCGGAACACCTCGTCGCAGCCGGGCACGACGTCACCGCACCGGAACGTCTTCAGCCCACCCCGCGGGCCGCCCTCCCCGGGACCCTGCGGAGTCGTGGCGACCTCACCGCGGCTCACCCTCGGTAGCGTAGGGGTGGCAGGCTGCCATGTCATGGGCAGGCGGCCCGGCTCGCCGACGGTCCCCCGCCCGGCCCAGCCTCAGGCGTCGACGGTCCCCCGGGGAACCCGGAGCCGGCGGGCCGCCTCGCCGATGACGGCGCTGTACGTCGGGTAGGCGAACTCGACGCCGGCCAGGGTCGTGAGGTCCACCCCGGCGGCCATGGCCGTCGTCACCGCCTGGATGACCTCGACGGCCGACTCCCCCGCCGCGTGCGCGCCGAGCAGGACGTCGCGGCGGCGGTCGGTGACGAGCTTGAGGAAGCCCTGCTCGCGGTCGTCGATGACGGCCCGCTCGAGCTCGCTGTACCGCACGGTGGCCACGGCGACCTGCGGGTCGCGCTCGCGGGCCTGGGCCTCGGTGAGGCCGACGCCGGCGTAGTCGGGGTCGGTGAACCCGCCCGAGGGCAGCAGCCGGTGCGGGGCGCGGCGCGTGGGCCCGAGCACGGCGTTGGTGGCGGCCGCCTCGGCCTCGGCGTGGGCGGCCTGCACGAGCATCGCCTGCTGGTTGGCGTCGCCCGCGGCGAAGACGTGGGGCACCTCGGTGCGGAAGTACTCGTCGACGGCGATGGAGCGGCCGTCGGTCGCGATGCCCGCCGCGTCCAGGCCCAGCCCGTCGACGGACGCCGGCCAGCCGGTGCACATGATGACCGCGTCGGCCTCGCGGCTCTGCTCGCTGCCGTCGGCGTCCACCCAGGTGACCCGCACGGGCCCGCCGGCGACGTGGTCGCCGTGCGGCTCGGTGCCCTCGACGCGGGCCAGCGAGACCAGCGTCCGGATGCCGACGTGGACGTCGACCGCGTGCGCCTCGAAGCTGTCCTGGACGGTGCGCGAGATGTCCTCGTCCATCGCCATGAGGATGCGCGGGGCGACCTCGAGCAGCGTGACCTCCGCGCCGAGGGCCTCGAAGACGGTGACCAGCTGCGCGCCGGTGTTGCCGGCGCCGACGACGACCAGGCGGCGGGGCACCTCCGGCATGTCGAGGACCTGCTCGGGGACCAGCGCGAGCTCGGCGCCGGGGACGGGCAGGCGGCGGGAGTGCCCGCCGACGCACAGCACGACGGCGTCCCCGCTGACCCGCCGGCCGGTGTCCGACAGCTCCATCGCGTGCGGGTCGACGAAGCGCGCCCGGCCCTCGAGGACCAGGTCGACGCCGAGGTCGGCGAGCCGCTCGGGCTCGGCCTTGACGGCGTGGATCCGCTCGACCACCTGCCGCACGCGCGCCACGGTCCGGGTCCAGTCCACCGTGGGGTCGCCGACGTCGAGGCCGTAGACGCCGGCGGAGCGGACCTCGCGGGCGAAGCGGGCGGTCTTGGCCAGGACGCGGGTGGGCACGCAGCCGCTGTTGACGCACGTGCCGCCGGTGCGCCGGGCCTCCACCAGGCCCACCCGGGCACCGAGCTCGGCGGCTCGGACGGCGGCCGACGTGCCGGCGGGGCCGGCCCCGACGACGAGGACCTCGTAGCTGTCGGTCTGGGTCACGGGCCCAGCCTGCGGGCAGCGGACGGCGCCCACCACCGGAGGGCGGCGGGCCGGGACCGACCGCTCAGCGGGCCTCGTACCGGGCGCGCAGCAGGCCCCCCAGGGCGACGTCGTGCGGGACGGGGGCCAGGCCCGCGGGGGCAGCACCGCGGTGGGCGGCGCCGGGGTCCCCGGGCCTGCGTGCCCCGTCGGCGATGGC